>JANMVX010000140.1:0-9025 GCA_031393505.1 Hyphomicrobiaceae bacterium
CCTAAGTAGGGGGCGAGGAGAAAAATAAACTACGCGCCATGCCGTTCCCGCCAGGCTTCGAACATCAGCACCGGCCAGAGCGCAGACTGCCAATTGCGCCGGCCCGACAGGTGCTCGGACCAGCGCTGACGGATCGGGGCGGGGGCGAACAGTCCGCCCTCGCGCAAGCGCTGCTCGGAGAGGAGGTGCTCGGCCCAATCCTTGAGCGGGCCGCGCAACCACACATCAATCGGCACCGCAAAGCCCATCTTGGGGCGATCCACCAGTTCGCGCGGCACATGCCGGTAGAGCAGTTGGCGCAGCAGCCATTTGCTCTCGCGCCCGCGCAGTTTCATGTGCCCCGGCAGCGACCACGCGAACTGCAGGACGCGCACGTCAAGCAGCGGCGCGCGCGCTTCCAGGGACGCGGCCATACTGGCGCGATCGACTTTGGTGAGAATGTCGTCTGGCAGATAAGTGAGCGTGTCGCGATACTGCATGCGGGCGACGAAGTCCGGAACGAGCGTAGCGATGGCGGGATCGTTCGCCGCCGTCATGGGTTCACGAGCGCCGGGCAGGATCTCGTCGATCTCATGCCATTGGCTGACCAGCCGGTGATAGAACGCGTCGCCGTCCAGGCCCGCGACGGCGGCGAGTTTGTGCAACTTGTCGCCGGTTTGACGTGGGCGCATTTTTGCTGGAGCCAGCGCAGCGATGCTGTCCCAGGCCGTGGGCGAAAGGCTGGTCAGACCCTTTCCAATCGCTGTTCTCAGCCCGCCAGGCAAGCGCGCGGCATAGCGCTCGAAGCGCTGCGCCTGCACATAGCGGTTGTAACCGGCGAACACTTCGTCGCCGCCGTCGCCCGAAAGCGCCACTGTCACGTGCTGGCGCGCCATCTGCGACACCAGATAGGTCGGGATTTGCGAGGCGTCGGCAAAGGGCTCATCGTAGATGTCCGGCAGTTTCGGGATGACCGCGAGGGCCTCGTCCGCCGTCACGTAAAGCTCCGTGTGCTCCGTGCCGAGATGGGCCGCGACCGCCTTGGCGTGGACAGCCTCGTTGTAGCCCGCCTCATGGAAGCCGATGCTGAAGGTCTTGACGGGACGTCGCGCTGCACGCTGCATCAACGCCACGACCACGGACGAATCGTAGCCGCCCGAGAGAAACGCGCCGAGCGGCACGTCCGACACCATGCGCTCGCCGACAGCTTGGCCGAGCACGGCGTCGAGCTGATCGATGGCCTCGGCATCGGTGCCTGTGAAGGGTTTTGCCGCGCCTGTCGCAACCGTATCGGCCAGTGACCAATAGGCCGTCAGCGTTGGGTCGCCTGACTGCGCCAGCGTCAGAATGTGTCCCGGCAGCAACTGCTGCACGCCACGATAAACCGTTTGCGGATTGGGATAGCAGCCGTGCCGCATAAAGAGCGCCAGCGCGTCGTGGTCGATCTCGCCGCGGAACGCCGGATGCACCCGCAGCGCCCGCAGCTCGGAGCCAAACAGTAGCGTTTGCCCGAAAAGCCCCCAATAGAGCGGTTTCTTCCCCAGCGGGTCGCGGATCAGGCGCAGCGCGCGCGTTTCCCGATCCCACAGCGCAATCGCGAACATCCCGACGGCGCGCTGCAGCGTCCGCTCCAGCCCCCAGGCCTCGATGGCCGCCAGCATCACCTCGGTGTCGGAGTGGCCGCGCCAACCGCCGGGCGGCGAGAGTTCGGCGCAGAGTGCGGGAGCGTTGTAGATCTCGCCATTGTAGCAGACGACATAGCGGCCCGTGGCCGAGCGCATCGGTTGTGCGCCAGCGGCGGAGACGTCGATGATGGCGAGCCTGCGGAAGCCGAGGTGGAGGCCGGCAGCGGGATCGCTCCATACCCCTCCGTCGTCGGGCCCCCGATGGCGCAGGCTGTCGGCCATGCGCTCGGCCATGGCGGACGCAGCCTCGGCGTTGCCGGGCTGCCCACGTGTCCAAAATCCGGTAATTCCGCACATGACGGACAATCTACATCAAAATGCCGGAGCGTCGATTGCCGATGCGCTGTGTGCCGGAACGCGGAATTCTGTCGACCGGCCGCGCAACGCTGCGGGGAGGCCGTCGCCGACGAGCAGCGAGCGATAGAGGAGTTCGTAGCTGTCGAGGCAGGCCGACAGGCCAAACCTGGATTCGGCGCGCTGGCCGCCCCGAAGGCCCATGGCGGCCGCAGAGGGCCGGTCGGACGCCAGCTGCGCAATCGCAGCGCCGAGTTTGCCCGGCTCGCGTGGTGGCACAACCAAACCCGTAGCCCCATGCTGCACGGCTTCGGCGTTGCCGCCGACATTGGTCACAACCATTGGCAAGCCGGCGGCCATGCTTTCAATGATGGCGTTGGAAAACCCTTCCTGATGCGAGGCCAGCACGCCGATATCGGACGCACGCAGCAGATCGGCGATATCGCGGCGTTGGCCGAGCCAGCGGATGTTCGGCTCCAGCCCTAAGGCCGCGGTCTGCCTTTTCAGCTGCGCCAATTCTCCCCCGTCCCTGCCGATGGCCAGTAAATGCCAAGGCTGTGGCAGGCGGGTCTTGATTTGCATCAGAGCGGACAACAGATCGGCATGCCCCTTGTATGGCATCAGGTTGGCGAGCGTGGCGATCACCGTTGCGTCCGGGGCGATGCCGAGCGACGCGCGCACGGCGGCCCGGTCGTGCGGCGCCGAAAAGGCGGCTAGATCAACCCCGTTGTAGATCAATCCGGCGCGCTCGTGCGCGACGCCCTCGTCGGCGACAAGTTCGTCCAGCACGGACTGCGAGTTGCCCAGAATGGCCGACATGGACCCATGCAGCGCCCGCTCCAGCCGGGCCAGGCGCGGATGTTTCGTCTGATAAAGGTTCTGGCAGCGGCGGCTCATGATGCGCACCGGCACCTGCGTCAGCGCGGCGGCGACCGAACCGGCGAGAAACGCGTGCGGCAGGAAGAAATGCGCGATGTCAGGCCGGCCCAGCAGCATTTCCGGGATGAGGCCGAGCGCGCCTGTCATGAGCGTGACGGCGGATCCGACGCCTGACAGCGCGCGCCACGGGGCGCCGCCGGCCAGCCGCACGTCTTGGCCGGCAAGGTCTCCGAGCGCGGCGCCCTCCTTGGCGATGCAGTAGAGCGTCACGTCAAAACCGCGCTTGGCCAGCCCAGGCGCAATTTGCGCCAGATGTCGCTCGGTGCCGCCGACGTTCATAGCGCGGGTGACCAGCAGCAGGCGGGGATTGCGTTGGAGATGTCTTGCGGGCATCTCCTAGCAGTCGGTGATTCCCGGTTAACGACCCGTAAACGCGGGCGCGCAGAGAGCCCATGGCGCCAAAACTTCTCTATCTGGTGACTGAGGACTGGTACTTCCTCTCGCACCGTCTGCCGATGGCGCGGGCGGCCAAGGCGGCCGGCTTCGAGGTGCATGTGGCGGCCCGCGTGGCCGATGGACGGGCGCGCATTGAGGCGGAGGGGTTCTGCTTGCACGCCTTGGACTGGGGGCGGAGGGATGTGAACCTGCTGCACCTCGTGCAGCCGGTTCGGGACGTGCGGGCGCTGTTGGCGCGGCTACAACCCCGGGTGCTGCACAACATCGCGCTGAAGCCGGCAGCCATTGGGTCGCTCGCGGCCTTGGGCCAGGTCGACATCGGCGTTGTCAGCAGCATCAATGGGCTGGGTTCGGCCTATGTGGCGACAGGATTTTCCGGCGCGCTGAAGCGGAACGCGTTGCGCGCGGCCTTGCCGCTCCTGCTGAACGGATCGCGCAAGCGCACAATTGTACAGAACCCTGAGGATTTGGCGACGCTTTGTGCCCTTGGCCTCGCAGAGGCGCGGCTGCGGCTGGTGCCTGGCTCCGGTGTCGATACTGACCGGTTGCGGCCGCTGCCTGAGCCTGCCGGGCCGATCACGGTCGCCTTCGTGGGCCGCATGCTGGCCGACAAAGGATTGCGCAACTTGATGGCGGCGCATCGGCTGCTACGGGCGAGAGGTGCGGATGTCCGTCTGCTGCTGGCCGGCACTCCGGACCCGGAAAACGCGACGTCCATCGAACCAGACGAAC
The DNA here is from genome assembly GCA_031393505.1 of Hyphomicrobiaceae bacterium. Taxonomy (GTDB): domain Bacteria; phylum Pseudomonadota; class Alphaproteobacteria; order Rhizobiales; family Hyphomicrobiaceae; genus JANYHF01. The sequence goes on from JANMVX010000140.1 coordinate 4,026, forward strand.
TCGCTGGCTGGTCGCGCGAACCGAGGGTGACCTGGCTTGGCCACGTACCGGATGTCGCCTCGGTTTGGGCGCGCGCTCACATCGCCGTGTTGCCGTCGCGCCGCGAGGGCTTGCCGCTCAGCCTGCTGGAGGCCGCCGCTTGCGGCCGGCCCATGATCGCGACCGATGTGCCGGGGTGCCGCGAGGTGGTGCGAGATGGTGAGACGGGCGTGCTCGTGCCGCTGGACGACGCGCCCCGGCTTGCCGACGCAATAGCAGCAATGGCCGCCGATCCCGTTGGGCGGGCGCGGATGGGCGCGGCGGCGCGGCTGCGGGCGGAGCGGGAGTTTTCGGCGGCGACGATCGCCAGCCAGATCACCGCGATTTATCGCGAGCTGGCGGACGGTTGAGGTTCCGTCATCATGCGGATGATCTCGGAGTCTATCGTATCGGGCGGCCGCCAGCCCGCCGAGAGCAAAGCCGAGACATCGACGCGCAAGTCGCCAAGCAGCGAGGATTTGAGTTCGCCGCGACCTACCGTCGCCATGGCGGCTCCTAGAAGTGCGCGCGGAATTTGAATGAGTCCCGGACGGCGGCCGATGGCCAAGCGCATGGTTGCAATGAGATCGGCCACGCTGACCGGCTCGGGATTGGCGGCAAGAAAAGTCTTTCCGCACACAGCTTCTTCCGTGAGGCAGAAGGCGACAATTGAGGCGAGTGTGGTCTGTCCAAGAAGGGACCGCTGATTGTGCAAGGCGCCGAACGGAAGTGGCACGGGCAAGCGCGCCAGCCGTTGGAGCAGCGCGAGGTTGCCTTTGACGCCCGGCCCCAGGATCAACACCGGGCGCAAATGGGTCGCGGCGGGAAATTCGGCAGCGATAGCGTGTTCGGCGGCGAGTTTTGATCGTCCGTAGGCGTCTGTTGGCGCGGGCGCGGATCTTTCGGAAAGAACGCCATTTGCGGCTGAACCGCTTTGGGCGCGCACAGACGACAGGAACACAAAGCGTGATACGCCCGCAGCAGCAGCGGACCTGGCAAGATCGCGCGAGGCCCCGGCGTTGACGCGCAGGTAGGTTTGGTCGTCGAGCCTTGCCCGGCTGTGCGCGATGCCCGCCAGGTGCACGACGTGATCGACGCCGTCGGTCAGGGCGGACCAGTCGCAGGGGCCGGCCAGATCAGGCATTTGCACGGGCGTGACGCCGGCGACCGCCGGCCCCGTCACATGGCGCGATGCGGCCCGCACCAGCCACCCTTGCGCCGCCAACGCCGGCGCCAGAGCGCGTCCGACAAAGCCCGAAGCGCCCGTCACCAGCACGCGGCCGCGCCTGACCTCGGTCACCGGCTTAGCTCGCGCGACAAGTGCCGGAGCAGCCAGGCCGTGAGCGCGACGGCCGCCGCGAGCGTGCCGACCTGAATGGCAAGGCTGCTGTAGCGGGCCGCCGCAATCGCCAAAAATCCCAGCCCTATGTTGACGAACAAAATGCTGTTTGTGATCTCCGGCACCCGCCACCCCAAATCCGTCGCCCGCTGATAGAAATGCGAACGGTGCGCCTCCGTGATGCGCTCGCCATTTATCAGGCGACGCAGCAGCGTCAGCGTGGCGTCGGCCAGGTAGTACAACGGCAGGATCAGCGCCGACACAAGGTGGCCAAGTAGCGCGAGTTCCAGCAGCAGCGCGCCCATCACGAATCCGATGGCGAGACTTCCGACGTCCCCAAGAAACAGTTTGGCGATATGGCGGTTGAACGGGACAAAACCAATCAGCGCACCGCCAAGCGCCGCTGCGATGAGGCCGCTCGGAAGCGTCGCAATGCCGAACTCAGTCAGCACACAGAGCGCCAAAGTGATAGGCACGAACTCAGCAACTGTGATGCCGTCGATGCCATCCATGAAGTTGGAGAGATTGATGAACCAGATCAGTCCGATCATCGCTGGTCCAAGCACCATCCAAGCGGGCAGTCCCAACAGCGGCGTGACGACATGGGCCCAGGCCGGCAGCACGCCCATGGCGGCGGCGAGGACCTGCACCATCAGGCGCGGCGCGACCGGCAGCGGCCGTAAATCGTCAATCGCACCAATCACCGCGAGCAGGACCGCGCCAAGTCCCAGCGCCACACGCGGACCGGTCTGAAGGCCTGAGTTGGGAAGAGCCTTTGCCGCGAGAAGCAAACCGATCAGCGTGGCGATCAATACAGCCGCCCCGCCGCCTTGCGGGGTTGGAACCCGATGGCTCGAACGTGCGTTTGGCCGCGCCATGGTGTAGCGCCGGAACAGCGGCAACATCAGACGTATCAAGACATACGAAGCAGCCGCGCAGAACGCCGCCAGCAACAACAACACGGCAATCACGCTGAGATCGCCGGGCATAGCCTGGTCCTGCATTGCGGGCTTGATCTTGTGACTGGTACGCGGGACTTTTGGGGGGACGCCAGCCGGCCGCCCCATCCATCATCCCGGGAACCGCGTCAACGCGCATTCTTCAGGGTGGCCCGGCGGCCGAAGCCGTAACTCTGCCGGGGCCCGAGCCGTGCACCTCATTGGGAGGTACTGGCCGGGATGATGGGGGTGGGACCGACTAAGTGGCCAACAATAGAGGCCGCGCCGCCACATTGCCAGCACAAATCGCTATGTCCTGTGGATTGGCGTCCTAAGTCCTTGCCAAAGCCAGCAAATTCCGGACTCGGCAGGCGGCGCGGCTACTGCGCAACGCTGGCGCTGGTGAAGCTGAGACTGCTTGTTGTGGTGATCGCGGCCGTCGCTGTTTTCGCAGGCGCCGCCGCCGGCCCCGCCACCCACGGAAGTCGTTCAGCGACTTGCACCGCATTGCAATCGCTCGGCGCCTTGGCAAGTCCATGGCCAAACACCGGGCTCCAATCTTCCGTACCAAGAGATTGTACCGGGATGGCATGCAGGATGTCCTGCGAGGACGCGGATGGCCCGGCCGACCGCAACAATGTGGCCGCGATCGCCGTAACGTAAGGCGCCGCAAAACTGGTGCCAGACGCGAAGGTAGCCTTGCCGTTGGCGGACGCCGTCCAGATGCGGACGCCGGGAGCGGCCAGGGCGATGTAAGCGCCATGGTTGGCGCGTTGATAAGGTTTCAAGTCGTTGGTGACGGCGGTCACCGCGATGACCCCAGGATAAGCAGCAGGAAACGCCGGAGGCGCGCCCGCCCCCTCATTGCCGGCTGCCGCCACCACCACCATGCCCTCGGAAATCGCCTGCTGGATCGCGACCGCCAACAGCGGATCGTCCGGTCCGGCAAAGCTCATGTTCACCAGCATCACCTTGTGGCGGCGCATCCAATCCAGTGCACGCAGCAGGCTGACGGTGTCCGTCACAGGTTGTCCGTCCACGGCGTAAAATGCATCGGCGGCGTAGAGCGTCACATCGGGCACTAGCCCGGAGACGCCGGTGGCTGCATCGCCGACCAGCAGCGCGGCGACGCCCGTGCCGTGCTCGGTGGGCGCTGGCTTGTTGCGCTCCTGACGGAAACTGGCGGTGACAATCTTGCTGCTCGCGACCGCGCGCGCCAGGGACGGGTGTGCGGCGTCAAGGCCAGTATCGATCATGCCGATTGAAAGGCCCTCGCTGCAATGGCGCAGCGTGTCCTTCCAGCCGATGACGGTGCGCGGCTTGCACTGTTCGCCCGCGCAGGCCGAACCAGGGGACAAGTCTATCATGCGGTCGCCGGGCGTCGCGGCAGCGCCGGAGCGCTGGAAGATGCGATAGAGCGAGTTCAAGGAGACTCTGTTGCCAGGCAGCGCGACCTTTAGCGCACGCAAAGCGGTCAGCGTATCGATGCCTCCGGGCACTTTCAAACGCGTGATGCGGAACACGCCTTCGTCATCACCGGTGGCGTATTGGACGCCGAAGCCCAAGGCGTTCGCGATCGCTAAGGCCTGCGCGTCCAGGCCGACAGCGAGCACTTCGCCCTGCGTAAAGGTGTTTTGGCCGCCGGTGTTTTGGCCGTTGCCGTGAGTTGCCGGTATCGCCGCAGCGTCTGCCAGCATCTTGGCCTTGATGGCGGCCAGTTCGGCCTCGCTCAACACAACAGTTGGCGTCGTCACAGCTTTGGTCGCGCTCTCCTGTTCGGTCGAGCTGCTATCGTCCGATCCATCGCCCTTCGACTTGTTCTTCTTGTGATTGTGCTTGTGATCTCCGCCGTCGTTTTGCGACTGCTTTTTCGAATCCTTGTCCGATTGATCTTTGTCGTCGCCGGTTTCGTCCTTCGACTTATGATGGTGCTTGCCGGAACCGCCACCGTCTCCGCCTTTGCCGCCACCATCAGCCTTGCCGCCGCCGTCACCCTTGCCGCCACCGTCTCCGCCTTTGCCGCCGCCATCACCCTCGCCGCCCTTGTCTCCACCGCCACCACTGCCGCCACCGCCATCGCCACCGCCGCCACCTCCGTGGTGACCGCCGCCATGGCCATCTTTGGCTTGCGCAAGTACGAAAAACAGACTGTTTCCGGCTACATTCTGCGCCAGCTGCCGGCCAAACCAGGGCGCAACAGCGCACACCACGGCTATCGCCAGCAGCGCCGTCCTCGTCTTACCTCTGGATGCCATGCACGAAGCTCCCCCGAACCCCGACTACGTCCGGGCCAAGACGCCATGTGAATCCCACAGAAATATGGCGGCGTCCACCAAGGCGCGCGCAATTTCTGTTGATAGTCACATGTTTAGCACTTGTGGCGCTGCGAATCACTTATGGCCGCCGTGAGGTTTTTGGTGGGCGCTCCGGCCGGCCTTACCAATTTGTCAGCTGCCGGTAGAGTATCGCTCTTGCTCGGTCAGTATACAGCGCCTAACTGTAGCGTTGCTTTGTTCCTCCCTCCCTCGCCTGAAAGGTTATCCCCATGGCCGGTTTTGACGCCAAGAGCATTCTGGAAGCCATCGTTGCTGGCAATTCGCAACGCCCCGTTCCCAGCCAAGGCGATTTGTCTTCGATCCTCAATTCCGTGTTGCACGCGGGCCAGGGCGCACAGCCCGCCGGCGCTCAGGCGGCGGGCGCGCCGG
>JANMVX010000166.1:0-15801 GCA_031393505.1 Hyphomicrobiaceae bacterium
GGCGTAGGGGTGAGCAGCGCTCGCCCTCTAACAGCGCGTACGCAGCACGAGGGCGAGCGCTGCTCACCCCTACGCCCCATCCCGTTTTTGCAACTTCGACAGCAGATCGGCTGCCGTTTCCTCCAGCACTGGATGTCGCCATCCCGGCGCGACGTCTGCCAAAGGCTCCAGCACGAAATCGCGCTTATGCAACTCAGGATGCGGCAGCACCAAATTGGCCGGATGCGCGGGGTCGTGCGGCGTCTCCCAGCCCTGCACGACGTCCTCATAATCCAAGATATCGATATCCAGCGGGCGCGGCCCCCAGCGTGGACCGGGGCGGCGGCCGGCGGCGTGCTCCAGCTGTTTCAGCAGCGCCAGCAGCGCCTCGGGCGCAAGCGCCGTTTCGCCTGCCGCCACCGCATTGGCGTAGCGCGCCTGTCCTGGCTGCCCCATCGGTTCCGTCACGATCAGCCGCGACACGCGCACAATCAAAACGCCCCGCCGGTCCAGTTCCGCTAGCGCCCGCTCAATCGCCTCGGCCGGTTCGCCCCACGGCCCGTTCAGATTGCTGCCGAACGCCAGCAGCAGTTTTCTGTCGTCAACCATGCGCCAACCCTTTGCAGCCGTTCCGGTTTCGCCTACACATCGCCTGTTTCAGGATCGCAACCGTTGCTTTCTCCGCATTCTCGGCCCGCTTTCCACATTCGACGGCTCATTGCACAACCAAAGGTGATGTTCATGCATTTCTACCCGAACGAGCGCGTTGCGCTGTTTATCGATGGCGCCAATCTCTACGCCACCGCCAAGGCGCTCAACTTCGACATCGACTACAAACGGCTCCTCGTCATGTTCCGCGGCAAATGCCAGCTGGTGCGCGCGCTCTATTATACGGCCCTTGCCGAGCACGACGAATATTCGTCCATCCGTCCGCTCATCGATTGGCTCGATTACAATGGCTACACCATGGTCACCAAGCCGACCAAGGAGTTCACCGACGCCACTGGCAGGCGAAAAATCAAGGGCAACATGGACATCGAGCTGACCGTCGATGCCATGGAGCTGGCCGACCATCTCGACCATGTCGTGCTGTTCTCGGGCGACGGCGATTTCCGTTCGCTGGTGGAGGCGCTGCAGCAGAAGGGCAAGCGCGTGAGCGTGATTTCGACCCTGCACACCCAGCCGCCCATGGTCGCCGACGAGCTGCGCCGCCAGGCCGATCAGTTCATTGACCTGTCCGATATGGCCAACCTGATCGGCCGCGATCCGGGCAATCGCCCCAACCGCGACGCCGCGCCGCCGCGGTTCTCGTCGCCACGCGCGCCGGTGGGAACGGGGCCTGTGCCAGCGGCCGGGCGTGGCCAGGACGATGACGATTTCGCCGACGCGACCTGATGCAAGGCGCGACCGAGCCCGGAGCCGATTGTCAGCTGTGCCCACGGCTGGCCGCGTTCCGGCGTGACAACCGGGCGGCCTATCCGGCGTTCTTCAATGCGCCTGTCCCCTCGTTTGGCGGGACGGGCGCGCGGCTGTTGATCGTCGGCCTTGCCCCTGGCTTGCAGGGAGCGAACCGCACCGGCCGGCCGTTCACGGGCGACTATGCGGGCGATCTGCTCTACAAAACGCTGAACGATTTCGGGTTCGCCAAGGGCGTGTTCAAGGCCGATCCCAGTGACGGCCTGACGCTGGTCGATTGCATGATCACCAACGCGGTGCGCTGCGTGCCGCCGCAGAACAAGCCGATTGGCGCAGAGGCCTCGACCTGCCGCTCGTTCCTGGCCGCGCAGATTGGCGCGCTACCAAGGCTCAAGGTGCTGGTGGCGCTGGGCAAGATCGCCCATGACAATGTGATCGCGGCGCTTGGATTGCGCCAGGTCGACCATCGCTTCGGGCACGGCAATGAGCATGCGCTGTCTGCGGGACGGGTGCTGATCGATAGTTATCATTGCTCGCGCTACAACACCAACACCGGCGTTTTGACCGAACCGATGTTCCGCGATGTTTTCGCCAAGGTGCGGACTCGGCTCGCGACCTGACAGGGATAGCGCATGCCCGAATTACCCGAAGTCGAAACGGTCATGCGCGGCCTCACCCCGGCCATGGCGGGCGCGCGGATTTTGCGCGTAGAACAGCGCCGGGCGGACCTGCGCTTTTCGCTGCCCGAGCGGATGCCTGAGCGGCTGGCGGGACGGCGTATTATCGGTCTCAGTCGCCGCGCCAAGTACATCCTCATTCATCTCGACAAAGACGAAATCTTGTTCGCTCATCTGGGCATGACGGGACGGTTTACGGTGAGCACGCCCGTATCAGACGCGATGATCGCGGACGGCGCCTTCACCCATGCGGCCGGTGGAGATCCTGCACACGACCATGTGCTGATCCATCTCTCGAACGCGCACACCGTCACTTACAACGACGCGCGGCGCTTCGGCTATATTGACCTGATGCGCGCCGATGCGATGCCGACGCACAAACTGTTCAAGGATCTCGGCGTCGAGCCAATGTCTGATGATCTGACGCCGGCTTATCTGGCCGAATGCGCGTTTGGACGCAGGGTCGATCTGAAGGCTTTTCTCATGGACCAGCATGTCATCGCGGGCCTCGGCAACATCTACGTCAGCGAGGCGCTGTTCCGCGCGCGCCTGAAGCCGACGCGCATGGCGCACACCATAGCCGACCACCGCGGCTATCCACGCCCTCAGGCCGTCGCTCTGACGGCGGCTGTCCGCGAAGTGCTGGCCGACGCCATCGCGGCGGGCGGCTCGTCTTTGCGCGATTACGTGCAGGCCAGCGGCGAATTGGGCTACTTCCAGAAGGCCCATGCGGTCTATGATCGAGCTGAACAACTGTGCCTGCGCGAGGCCTGCGGTGGCGCCGTTCGCCGCATCGTGCAAGGCACGCGCTCCACGTTCTATTGCCCCCGCTGCCAGCGCTAGTGTTTTTATCAGCCTGGCAACACCCCCGGTGTCATCCTCGGGCTTGTCCCGAGGATCCATCAAACTGCAAACTCAGGAGCCTGCGGCACGATGGATCCTCGGGACAAGCCCGAGGATGACACTGTAAGCCACTCAATGACGAATTCATTTTCAAAGGGAGCAGCCTTCTATGCCTTACGAAAACATCATTGTCGCCACCAAGGGCAAAGTTGGCCTCGTCACGCTCAATCGCCCGGCCGTACTGAACGCGTTGAACGACGCATTGATTGCGGAATTGAACAGTGCGCTCGACGCCTTTGAGTCCGATCCCGGGATCGGCGCCATTGTCATTACCGGCTCGGAAAAAGCCTTCGCAGCCGGCGCCGATATCAAGCAGATGCAATCCAAGACCTATATGGACGTGTACAAGGAGGATTTTATCGCCACCTGGGACCGCCTAGCGCGCTGCCGCAAGCCGACCATTGCGGCGGTGGCGGGTTACGCCTTCGGCGGCGGTTGCGAACTCGCTATGATGTGCGATTTCATTATTGCAGCGGACACGGCCGAATTCGCCCAGCCCGAGATCGGCCTCGGCGTCATGCCGGGCGCGGGCGGCACGCAACGCCTGACGCGCATCGTGGGCAAGTCCAAGGCGATGGACCTGGTGCTGACCGGCCGGCGCATGAAGGCGGACGAGGCTGAGCGCTGCGGGCTGGTCGCGCGCGTGGCGCCGGCGGCGGGGCTGCTGGAGGAAGCGATGAAGGCGGCGGAGAAGATTGCGGGGTATTCGCAGCCGATCGCGGCCATGGCCAAGGACAGCGTCAACCGCGCCTATGAAACAACGCTCACGGAGGGCCTGCGCTACGAACGCCGCGTGTTCCACGCCATGTTCGCGACCGAAGACCAGAAGGAAGGCATGGCGGCGTTTTCCGAGAAGCGGAAACCGGTGTTCAAGGATCGGTGACATCTCGCGCCGCTGGCTCCTCCTCTCCCCTCGCGTTCTTCACGCGAGGGGAGAGGAGACGGCGTCCCCTGCGCGGAGGCGCAAAAGCAAATGGGCAGCCAATCTTTGGGAGGCAAGAGCCACGCGGTCAGTGAGGGGCAGGCGCTTGCTCAGACCTTCTCGCCACGTGTACGGAGCAAGCGGCTGCCCCTCACCTGTCGCTGATTCCCTCGCGCTGACGCGCTTCGGGGCGACATCCTCTCCCCCTAAGAAGGGGGAGAGGAGAAGACGGAACCCTCCTCTCCCCTCGCTTCTTCAGCGAGGGGAGAGGAGACCGCGTCTCGCATCCGACCTCTTGGGAGGCAAGAGCCACACGGTCGGTGAGGGGCAGGAGCTTGCTCCGTTCTTGGTGCGACGAGAACGGAACAAGCGGCTGCCCCTCACCGACCGCGCAGCTCTTGCGCTGAAACGCGCTGCGAGGCGCGGTCTCCTCTCCCCGTAAGAACGGGGAGAGGAGATAAAATCACCCCCCCACCTCCTCCAGCGGCTCGGTCCCCTTGGCCTCGCCCTTGGCGTCCAGCGTGATCTTCTCCACGCGCATCTCGGCCTGTTTCAGCAGTCGGTCGCAGTGGTCCTTCAGCGCTTCGCCGCGCTCCCAGATGGTGATGCTTTCCTCAAGCTCCACGTCGCCGCGCTCGAGCCGGCTGACGATCTGTTCGAGCTCCTTCAGCGAGCGCTCGAACGAAAGCTCCTTGATGTCCGGGTACCGGGTCGCCGGTTTCGCCACGTTGGTCTCCATAATCCGTCGCGCCGTCAGGACGCGGCCTCCATGAGCACGCCGATGTGAGCCGCCGCAGAACGCGCGAGGCCGCCGAGATCATAGCCGCCTTCGAGCACGGAAACGACCCGGCCGGATGCGCGTTTTGCCGCCATGTCCACAAGTCTGTGCGTCATCCAGGCGAAATCGTCCTCAACCAGCGTCAGGCCGCCGAGCGGATCGTCGCGGTGGGCGTCGAAGCCGGCGGAGATAATGAGCAGATCGAAGCCGAAGGCGTCCAGCGCGGGCAGAATACGGTCGTCAAACGCCGCGCGGGCTGCCTCGCCGCCATCGCCGGAGCGCAGGGGGGCGTTGCAGATGTTGTTATGTGCGCCGGTTTCGCTCAAAGCGCCCGTCCCCGGATAAAGCGGCATCTGGTGGATCGAGGCATAGAACAGGTCCGGTTCGTTCCAGAACACTTCTTGCGTGCCATTGCCGTGGTGGACATCGAAGTCGACCACAGCGACACGTTCCGCATCGTAAACAGCACGCGCGTGTTTGGCGGCGATGGCGGCGTTGGAGAAGAAGCAAAACCCCTGCACAGATTGGGTTTCGGCGTGATGGCCGGGCGGGCGCGTGGCGCAAAAAGCGTTTCTGACCTTGCCGCTCATGACCTGATCGACCGCTTCCACCGCGCCGCCGCAGGACCGCAGCGCCGCCTGGAAGGTGCCGTGCGACATCGGCGTGTCGCTGTCGACCATGACCCGGTCTTCGCCGGCTTTCGGCTCGGCTTGGCGCAGCGATTCGATGAACACCAAGGAATGCACGCGCTTGATGACGTTGGTGTCGGCGAGCGGCGCCTCCGCGCGGATGAGGCCGGAGAATTTCGGCTCGCGCAGCACCTGCTCGATGGCGCGCAGCCGGTCCGGCCGCTCGGGGTGCTGCGGGCCAGTGTCGTGCAACAGGCAGTGCGGATGCGAGAGCAGCAGCGTGGACATATCAAGACTTTCTGGGGTCTCAGACTTTCGCCTTGAGGGATTGGGGCGGCAGGCTGTTGGCGGGTATAAAATAGTCGGGCGCGAGATCGACGGTCGGGTCGGCACGGTACGGATCGAAATCGGTGACGCCGCGCGACGCCAAAAACGTATCGTCGATCAGGAACTGCCCGGTCAAGTCGCGCGACGGGGTCGTAAAGATCATCTGGGCCGCATCCGCCATGATCTCCGGCTTGCGGCTGGCGCGCATCATGGCCGGTCCGCCGACGATGTTGGCGATGGCGGCCGTGGCGATGGTGGTGCGCGGCCAGAGCGCGTTGACGGCGATGCCGTCGGATTTCAGCTCTTCGGCCAAGCCGTGCACGCAAAGACTCATGCCATATTTGGCCATCGTGTAGGCGAGGTGCGGCGCGAACCAACGTGGCTCCAGGTTCAGCGGCGGAGAGAGCATCAGGATGTGCGGATTCCCGGACTTGCGCAGGTGGGGCAGGCAGAGTTTCGAAACTAAGAAAGTTCCCCGCGCGTTGACGTCCATCATGAGGTCGTAGCGTTTCATCTCGGTGGCTTCGGTGTTTGTCAGCGAAATTGCGCTGGCGTTGTTGACGCAGATGTCGATGCCGCCGAAGGTTTTGACGGTTGCTTCCACAGCCGCGACAACCTCGGCCTCGTTGCGGATATCGCATTGGATGGCCAACGCTTTGCCACCGGCAGCTTCAATCTCAGCCGCAGCAGTGTAAATGGTGCCGGCCAGCTTCGGATGCGGCTCGGCGGTTTTGGCGGCGATGGCGATGTTCGCCCCGTCCCGTGCGGCGCGCAGCGCGATGGCAAGGCCGATGCCCCGGCTGCCGCCTGTGATGAACAGGGTTTTTCCATTCAGCGTGCTCATGATTGCGATCCTTCCGGTCCATAATCGACACGCACCAGATAAAGTCCATCCGGCGGCGCCATCGCCCCGCAGGCCGTGCGGTCGCGGGCGTCCAGCGCCTTTCGCATGGCGGAAACCGGCCAGCGCCCCTCGCCAACTGTCTTCAAGGAGCCAACCAGCGAGCGGACCTGATTGTGCAAGAACGAGCGCGCAAAGGCTGAAACATGAATCTCTTCGCCAACCCGCGACACACTCAAACCATCAAGTGTTTTCACTGGCGACGCCGCCTGGCACTGCGTCGAGCGGAAGGTCGTGAAGTCGTGGTGTCCGAGCACGCTTTGGGCGGCGGCATGCATGGCCTCCGCCTCAAGCGGCCGGGGGACGTGCCAGACCTTTCCGCGCTCCAGCGCCGGCGGCGCGCGCCGGTTCAGGATGCGGTAGAGATAGCTGCGGGCGGTGGCGCTGAAACGGGCGTCGAAATCAGCGGCGACCTGACTGACCGTGAGAATGCTGATCAGATCGGGCCGCAGGTGAGCGTTCAGCGCCTCGCGCAGCCGATCTGGGTCCCAGTCCTTGGCGAGGTCGGTATGGGCAACCTGACCCAGCGCATGCACGCCAGCGTCGGTGCGCCCCGCCCCGCGAACTTCGGGCTTGAGAGGGTCGATCTGAGACAGCGCCCGTTCCAGCCGCGCCTGCACCGAGGGGCCGTTGGCCTGCCACTGCCAGCCGACGAACGGCCCGCCGTCATATTCGATCAGCAACTTGAAGCGCGGCATGGGGTGGTGGACTCAGGTGGTCATAATGTAGGGGCGCACCGCAGTGCGCCCGGCTCTCACATACACAAGTCTCACCGGTAAAGCCTGTTGCACCACGGGCGCACTGCGGTGCGCCCCTACGCTTCAACCGACCCGCCAATGCCATGATCTACAAAAAGACAATACAAATCATATATTTCTCCGCATTCTCTTAGCCCTCGCTTTACCATTCCGGCCGATCATCGCCCTTAGCCAACCCAGCCCTTGTCCGAGGTCGTAATGAGTGACGCTGCCGTAAAACTGCCCGCCGCCGCCCCTGCCGCGCCGGTGCTCACCCCCGCCAACGACACCCATGTGCTCGATGTCAGCGAGACCGAAAAGGTGCTGCCGCTGCCGCTGATGCTGAAGGCGATCGCCACCAACTACGACAAGCCGCTGCAACACATCGTCGGCGAAATCGCCATGGCGACCTTCGGCCAGGGCAAGCTCACCAGCGAAGAATACTTCACGCTGCGGCTGTTCGACGACAAGAACATCGTCGGCGAGAAATCGGCGTTCTGCGGCATGGCCGGCATGCGCAAACTGTGGCCCGCCGCCAACTACATGACCGAGTGGTTCGGCCCCATCACCGACAAACTGGCCTTTGATACACTGCTTAACGGCTACGGCCTGCCCGCCATCAAGATGCGCGCCTATTACTTCACCGAAGGGTTCCGTGTTCCCGCACAGCGTCAGTTGCGCAACCGCGACGACGTGAAGGCGTTCCTCACCGATCCCGCGAGCTATCCCTTCTTCTCAAAACCGCGTTCCTCGTCGCTGTCCTTGGGCTCGGCCAGCGCCACAGGCTATGACGTTGCAACCGGCCAAATCCAGTTGCTCAGCGGCAAGACGGTCGCCCTCGACGCCTTCGTCGACGACATCATCACCCACTTCGGCGACGGCTACATGTTCCAGGAACGCGTCGTTCCACACAAGGACGTGCGCGCCATCTGCGGCGACCGCCTGCCGACCGTGCGCGTCTACACCATCAACGGCGAGAACGGCCCCGAGGTGTTCCGCGTCTGCTGGAAGGTGCCGGCCGGCAAGAACGTCGCCGACAATTTCTGGCGCAAGGGCAACATTCTGTGCGCAGTCGACTACGCCACCGGCAAGATCACGCGCGCCATTCAGGGCTTTGCGTTAGACCAAAAAGAGATCACGCATCACCCCGACACCAACGCTCCTCTGGTCGGAATTGAAATCCCGAACTTCAAGGCCATCCTGGCGCTGTCGCTGGAAGCAGCCACCGTGTTCAAGGACATCCGCGTCGTCGGCTGGGACATTGCGCCCACGGACGACGGTGGCGTGATCGTCGAAGGCAACTACGCCCCCGACTTCAAGCTGGTGCAGATGGCCGAACGCCGCGGCATTTTCGATGCCAAGCTGAACGGCTTCCTGGCCTGGTGCAAGAAGGAAAAGGTCAAGTTCGAGGCCAACCTGAAAGCCCGTCGCCGCGACCAGACCCGCGAGGGACTGCGGACGTTCCAGAAATCGGCGTGGATGAAGTAGGGCGTACAGCGCTCACTGAACATCCTCACACGGCGGTACGTGCTCGGCGAGGGCAACCTCGCCGAGCTCTGCGCGCAAATCGATATCCTCCAGCACCGGCAAATATGTACCTCCGGCCACGACCTTGAGATAGGTGCTGCTCAGGATCGGCCCCGCTGGCAGCGGCCCCAGGTGGCAGGCGTCGGCCGAAATGCCGAGGCTGGATTGCCCGCCGCCCAAGAGACTGCCCGCCGGAGCGCGCGTCTCGGCTTGGATCTGGCGCAGGGCCTTCACGTCGCTGCCGCTCAGCCGATAGGCCGTTATCGTTTGTCCGCCGCTGCGAAAACCAGCGAGCTTTTGCAGCTCGAAGGGCTCACGCACCTCCTCCATCACGAACGACCGCTCGGCCTGCTTGGCAGCACCGGGGCGCCGATAGGTGATGACGAGTTTGACCCCACCCGGACGCGGCTTTAGCACCATCGGCACACGGACGGCAGCTCCCAGGCCAGCGGGATCGATGGTGTTGGTGTCGAGGGTCGCCAGCGTCGCCAGTGTGCTGAGCGGGACATGCCCGCAGCCAGCGCCGAGCAGCGCGGAAAACGCCAGAACCAAAGTCGTCGGGATGCGCATTCGTATCTCCGTTGACAGGATTTAATTATTGTTTTACGATAAATAAATCGCATGTCAATGGAGGCGTCGGAATGACTATCGAGAGTGCTGCAGGACCAGATGCGAACACAGACGATCGGTATTCGACCATCCGATGGATCGGCGCCGTCATGTGTTTTGTCGTCGCGATCGGCGGCGCGCTGGCGGAACTCGCGCTGGCCTGGATTTGGCTGTATCCTGACTATGTCCAGACCCTCATCGTGCCGCATCTGGGGCTGGGCTCAGCGCCAGTGAACCTCGGTTTTGAAACGCGGTTGGCCGGTTTCGCCATTTCGATGCTGCCATTGGGCATGCTGTTTTACGCGCTGCACCAGGCCTACGAGGTGTTCGACGCCTACCGCCTCGGAAATCTCTTCACGTCCGACGTGCCGGTTCGGTTGCGCCGCATCGGCCTGTCGATGGTGGCACTCGCCGTGCTCCGGCCGGTCGCGAGCACGCTGTTGGGGCTGGTACTGACCATGGCGAATCCCCCCGGCCAGAAGACGCTCGTGATCGGCCTGGGCATCGACGACTACATGATCGCCACCTTCGGCGGCCTGATCCTGATCATTGGCCACGTCATGGTGGAAGCCCGGCGCATCGCCGACGACCACAGCCAGATCGTTTGAGGCATCTTCCAATGGCGATTGTGGTCAATCTCGACGTCATGTTGGCCAAGCGCAAGATGCGTTCGAAAGAGCTTGCCGAGCGCATCGGCATCACCGAGCAGAACGTCTCGCTGCTGAAATCGGGTAAGGTCAAGGGCATCCGCTTCGACACGCTAGAAAAGATCTGCGACGTGCTGCAATGCCAGCCGGGGGATATCTTGGAGTTCCGGAGTGAAATGCCGCTTGCGCGGGTTACGGGCTAGGCGTGACGACGAGAGCTAATGCCTGCTCCCCCCGTTTCCCCCTTCCCTTGGCCTCCCCGAGCCCCTATATTCAGCCTGCCGACTCGTTCGGCTATGGTGATAAACGGTCGTTGGAATAAGCCATTCGGACCCGGGGGCGGTACCCGGCGCCTCCACCAATTTCGAGGGACTAGGGATTAGGGACTAGGGACGAGTGAAAAATGGCCGTGCCGCCAGCACGAACGCACTCGTCCCTAGTCCCTAGTCCCTAATCCCTCGCTTACGGGGGCGAAATAGGATCGACGAGGGTGTAAAGAGCGCGCTTTTGCCCGGCATGATACCGCCGTTATCGGGTCAAACCTATAGTTGCAAATGACAACTATGCTGAGGTCGCCATCGCTGCGTAATGCAGTGCTGGTCCTCGAAAGAAAGTCCTGAGCCTCTCGCAGGGTTTAGGCGCGGTTCGGAGGGCACCGGGCAACAGAAGCCCTCCATTTGACTACCAGCGGTTTTTTGCCGACTATCGTCTGGAAGCATGTTGCTGCGGGCGTTTTTCAAGCCGGATCATGACAGACATCAAGATTGACTACGAGAGTCTGGCGCAGGATGCCCTTCGGGGCGTGGTGCGCACGGTCCTGGCGCAGGTGGCTCAAGGCGAGCAGCTTCCCGGCAACCACCATTTCTACATTTCGTTCGGCACCACGCGTGACGGCGTGGGCATCTCCAAGCGGCTGAAGGATCAGTACCCAGAGGAGATGACAATTGTGTTGCAGCATCGCTACTGGGATCTGCAGGTGCACGACGACCGCTTCGAGGTCAGCCTGACCTTCAACAGCATCCCTGAGCGGCTGGTGATCCCTTACAGCGCGCTCAAAGTGTTCTTTGATCCGAGCGTGCCCTACGGTTTGCAGTTTGATAGCGCGGGCGCCGGTCCACCCGCGGCGCTGCCGGACCAGGCCAACGGCGCCGCGGATCTGCAGCAACGCCGGCCCGCGCCGAAGCGTCCAAAGCCGGTCGCGGTGGCCAAGTCCGTTGCGGACCCGGCACTGCCAGCCACCCCTGAGAAAGCGCCTGCGCGCGCCGCTGAAACTGTTGCGGCGGCCTCGCCCATCGGACTGCCGAAGCCCAAGGCGCCAGCGGTTGTTCAGCCAGCGCCCACGACGCATTCGGAGTCAGCGCAGAAATTTCCCGTCGCGGCGCCAGTTGATGCCCCGCCGGCGAACCGCGTTGTGCAGCTCGACACGTTCCGCAAAAAATAGCCTCTCACGGTTCGTTTGGCGCCGGGGTTAAGCGTGTACGCGCAACCTTGCGCGGCCTTGCGATTCCGCATGGAATCCGCCGCAAATGAGCGCTAATGTGCTCTTCGGGCGTCTCAAGCTCTGCACCTAGGGAGGAAAAAAAGAATGCGCTTCATTTCCATTATGGCTGTGGCGGTTGCAACATTGGCGGCCATCGTCGCCTACAATTATGCCGGCAGCGCGTCCACATTGCAGGCCCAGATGGCGTCGGCGGGCAAGCAACTCGCCGAAGCCCAGGACAAGCTCAAAGGCGTGATGGGCGACAGCGACAAGATGAAGGCGCAGGCCGGCGATCTGATGAAACAGGTGACCGACATCAGCGGCGAGCGCGACGGCCTGAAGTCCAAGATCGGCGACCTGATGGGCAAAGTGACGGGCGCCACCGGCGAGCGCGATCAGCTGCGCACCAAGATCGACGAAGTGATGAGCAAACTTCAGGGCCTGACCAGCGAGCGCGATGACCTGAAGGCCAAGACCGGCGATCTGATGGGACAGGTCAAGTCGAGCATGACTGGCGCCAGCGATCTGCAGGCCAAGCTTGACGCCGCAAACAAAGCCGCTGCTGGCCTCTCCGGCGAGCGCGATACCGCCAAAGCCGCAGCTGCCGCCGCCGCCGCCGATGCCGAAAAGGCCAAGGCCGCCGCCGCCGCGATCGTCGCCGAGCGCGACAAACTGAAGGCCGATGCAGCTTCGATGTCCGGCAAACTCGCCGTCGCGACCGCCGCCAAAGACGATCTGCAGAACAAGCTGGCCACGGCCACCAAACAGTTCACGGATGTTTCGGCCATGGTCACGGTGCTGAAGGCGCAACTGACGACGGCAGGTCTCACGCCGAAGGTGAATTGATCAGTGGCGACATGATCTTCATCGTTGGCTCGAACGGCGGTCAGGCTTTGTCTGGTCGCCAGCACCAATGATCGTGTCCCCGCTTTGCCGCTCAGTCCGGGGCAGAGCGGGGACGCGAAGCTCATCTTGCCGTTGGCCAGCGGATGAACTCAGGCTGCCGTCGGGCAAGATGACCATCATGTCCCCACCGTTGCATCCCGGCCTGCCCCGGCGCACTCTCCCCTAATGGACTGGCAAGACGAAGGCATCGTGCTCAGCGTCCGTCCGCATGGCGAAACCGCGGCGGTGGCGGAGCTTTTCACGCGCGCGCATGGCCGCCATCTCGGCCTCGTCTATGGTGGGCGGTCGCGGCTGAAGCGACCGCTCTTGCAACCCGGTAATCTGCTCGCCGCCACATGGCGGGCGCGGATCGCCGATCAGCTCGGCATGTTCGAATTGGAGATGAAGGAGCCCTACGCCGCAAAAGTGTTCGATAGCCGCCTCGGCCTCTCCGGCCTGGAATGCCTCACCACCCTCGCACGCCTGCTGCCAGAGCGCGATCCGCATCCCAACCTGTTCGAGGTGACGCTGTTCGTGCTCGGCTACCTTGAGGACAACGACATCTGGCCGGCGCTTTATGCGCGCTGGGAGCTGGCGTTGCTGGAGGACTTGGGGTTTGGACTCGATCTAGCCGCCTGCGCTGTGACAGGCAGCACGGAGGACCTCGCCTATGTCTCGCCGCGCACAGGACGGGCGGTGTCGTTGGCGGCCGGAGAACCCTATCGCGACAAGTTATTGCGATTGCCAAAACTGTTCACGAAGGCGGGCATCAAGGGCGCCAACCGGGTCGAGGTCGGGGACGCTCTGCAGTTGACGGGACATTTCCTGACCCGCGATGTGCTGGAGCCTCGCGGGCTGGTCATGCCGGATGCGCGGGCGCGATTGCTGGCGCTGTGAGGCCCGACCCGGCACACGACGCCTGCAAGACTCAGGTTTATCACCAGCTTTTGCACAAGCAAAATTACGTGGTATAGACACGTTTTCGGGGGGCGCCATGCGCTCAAGGTGTGGTTTCGCGTTCGTGGGTGGTCGCTATGAGTTTGCTGGTTCTGGCTTTTCTTGGGCTGTTGGCGGCGTATCTGCTGTACAGCGGCATTCAGTATTTGAATCTCAAGAACTGGTCGCGCGGCTTTATCGCCCTGGCGTCCTCGGCGCTGCTGGTGGTGTCCTGGTTCCAGATCACGCCGCGGCTGAGCATCGATCCCGGCGAACTCGACCGCCTCAAGCTGCAACAGGCGAAACTGGAGTCGACCGTCCAGGCCAGTTCAAAAGACGCTGCGGACTTGAAGGCCAAGCTGGATGCTTTGGGTGCGCAGAACCAGACGCTCGCCAAAGATAAGGCGACCTTCGAGGCGTCAGTCGCCCAGGTGAAAGCCGAGGCTGACGCGCTCAAAGGCGAACGGCATGCGCTGCAAGGTCGTCTGGATGAGCTTGCGAAGTCCGGTGCTGCTATCGACGTGTCGTTCGGCAAGACGCGCGCCGAGTTGGTTTCGGCCAACAGCCAGCGTATGGCCCTGATGGGGCAGTTGCGCGCGGCCGCCAATGCCAAGCCCACAACTGACGCATCCACTGCAGCCCTAAAGTCTGACCTGGACGCCGCCAACAGCGAGCGCCAGAAACTGAAAACGCAGCTCGACGCAGCCGCTGCGGCCAAACAGGCGTCGGAGTCGACGTTCGCCGCGCTCAAGACCGAGGCCGATGCGGCCAAGCGCGACCGGCAAGCCCTGCAAGGTCAGGTGGATGGCCTCAGCAAGGCGAAGGCCGGGCTCGAAGGGCCGCTGGCTTTGATGCGCACTGAGTTGGTGACCGCCAACACCCAACGCCTGAACTTGTTCGGGCAGATCCGGGCATTTTCAGCAGCACAACCGGGCGTCGACGCCTCGTTGGCGGCGCTGAAGGCTGAGGTGGATACCGCCAAACGCGGGACGTCGGATTTGCAGGCGAAGTTTGACGCGCTCGCGAAGGCGAAGACGGCGCTGGATGCGTCAGCAGTTGCGATGAAAACCGAGTCTGATGCGGCAAAGCAGGAGCGGATGTCCTTGCTGGTGCGCTTCGATGAACTCACCAAGGCAAAGGCGGCAACGGACGGGTCGCTCGGCTTGACGCGAACGCAGCTGGTGGCGGCCAACGCCCATCGGCTTGATCTAATGGGTCAGCTCCGCGGGCTAGGCAAAGCGAAGATGGCCGCTGACGCGTCCATCATTCCGCTCAAGGCCGATCTGGATGCCTCCGTCAGTGAACACCAGAACCTGCAAGCGCAGCTCGATGCAGCGCTCAAAGCCAAGACGGCTGTCGAGGGGTCGTTGAACCTGACGCGCGGCCAGTTGGTCGACGCCAACACCCATCGCTTGGCACTGTTGAGCCAGCTGCGGGTTCCGGCCCAGCCGGCAGCGGCGCCAGCGGTATCCGAACTCTCGACCCTCAAAACGCAATTCGAGAGCGCCGTTTCGACGCCCAACTACGATGTCAGTCTCTATCCCGACACCGAACTGGTGCAGGGCAAAAAGGGCCGCTACTACATCGTCGATATCAAGAATGCGGCCAACGGGGCGGCCTATCGCTTCGGCAGCGGCTTGTACGTCATCGACCGTGACCTGCCGCAGTTCAAGGACTCCATCGACGCGCTGGCCAAGCAGCTGCTGGGCAAGCTGGACGGCAAGGCCGACTATCAGCTCATGGTGCGTGGCCGCGCGGATGCGTCGCCCTGGCGAGGCCGTTTCAACGCGGCGCATGTCTATAAGACCATCAGCTATCTGCCCGCATCAGCCGACGCCAAGTATCAGGGCGAACTGGTCGAAGAGACGCTCGACGGCCGCAAACTGGGCAATCAGAACCTGCCAAATCTCAGGGCGGCGTACCTCAGTGAACTGGTGGCAAAAGCCTATCCGGCCAAGCCGCCGGTCATCCTGCAGGGCATCGTTTCCCCGCAGCACGGCACCGATGAGCGCGGCGCGGAGCTGATTTTGTACGTGGGTTGGTGAGGGCTGAGAGTATCTCGAGACCTCGCTCGCCCGAAAGCCTGACTACATTTGTTGCGCGAGGTGGCGGTGGTTTTTTTCCTCTCCCCCGTTTTCCGGGGGAGAGGAGACGGCGTCTCGCAGCCGCCCACTTTGGCGGCAAGAGCCACGCGGTCGGTGAGGGCAGAAACTTGCTCCGCACTCTTCTGACCACGTGTGCGGAGCAAGCGGCTGCCCCTCACCTGTCGCTTAATCCTCGGCTTCGCCTCGGGCGACATCCTCTCCCCCTAAGTAGGGGGCGAGGAGAAAAATAAACTACGCGCCATGCCGTTCCCGCCAGGCTTCGAACATCAGCACCGGCCAGAGCGCAGACTGCCAATTGCGCCGGCCCGACAGGTGCTCGGACCAGCGCTGACGGATCGGGGCG
>JANMVX010000170.1:0-11259 GCA_031393505.1 Hyphomicrobiaceae bacterium
GGTCCCCATTCGCTCCGGCGTTGACAGCGGCGGTCAGATCGAGCTGCGATGCGAAGTTGACCAACTCCCGCAGGTCGACAGCTTCGACCACGGTGGCGCCAGGAATTTGGCTAGCAAGACGCTGCTGGCTGGGCGGACTCATGCTGTCACCGATGATCAACACGTTGCCGTCGGACGTGTGCGATTTGGTAGCGCCGGCCTTGAGCTGCTTGGGCCGATCGTTGTTGCTGCCGTCGAGTTGCACCCATTCCACGTTCGATGGGGCTTGGCGGAGATCGATGGTTTGCCCCGAGAGCAGCCTGCTGCGAGCTGCCAGCACCCACTGTCCAAGTTCAGCGGCGCCGGCGTTGATCCAACGGTGCGGGGTAGTGAGTTCGGCCGCGAGGGGAAAGTGCCCACCGACGTGCTTTTGCCAATCGGCAAGCGCATCGTCACCGAAGCCGAAGATGGCCTGCAACTGGTCGCCGAGCACGCAGGTCTGCAGCACAAGAGAAAGGTAGTATACTATGGCGTGCTGCCGTTGCGAGCAGTCCTGGTACTCGTCGACTAGCAGGCGGGCATAGGTAGCCCGAATGGCATCGTAGATGCGGCTCGTCTTCAGGACATTGCACGCCGCGGTCCGAATTTCGCGATAGGGAGGCCGTTCGGCGGTCAGCTTGGCGGGATCGAAGCCGGCGCGCGTTGGAAACATTCCGACGAGGCGGATGGCGAACCCGTCGATTGTCGATAGCCGATACGCCGAAGATCGGACTCTGCCCTTGTCCAAGCGGCCGCGGAGCGCGGCAACGCCCGCATTCGTGTGCGTAAGAACGAGGATGGGCTTAGCGTCGACGTGGTGCTTTAGCGCCTCGACGATGAGTTGCGTCTTGCCACAGCCGGCAGGGGCGATGACCAGTCCACGCTGGACGGTCAGCAGATCGATATCATTTGGAGCCATTCGCGATCCACCCGAGTAGATCGTTGATCGGCTTGGTTAGCGATGCCGCAGATCCTTTGGCTCCGGGGCCGACGATATCGCGAGCGACCGCCTCCATGTCGGTGACCGTCTTGTACCAGCCGCTCGTCTTGGCCTTCGACGCAATGCCTAAGACTGTGCGCGCTTCCACTGTCAAACTCGCGCGGCAACTGGCCAGGGAGTGCTTGGCGCCGCTCACTGATCTAATCTGGGCGTCGATCGCCTGCTCGCCTCGCCGCTCGACCGCGTACTCCAGCATCTTCAGGGCCGTTGCCTCAGAGAGCGCGAGGAACAGCTCCTCTTCAAGCGCGCATCCTTGGCGCCACGCGAATGTCGGCCCGCCGGCCGCCTCGATCTCAACTTTAATTTCGGGGGTCGGAATCTTGTCGCTGTCGTGCAGCACGGCGGTTCGATAGCCGAGGAGCTGAAAAGCCCGCGCACGCTTGAAGACGTTCTCTCCGCCCCCGTCGATGATCGCGGCATTCTGGGCCGTGAAGGAAATCTTACCGTTCGCGACGCGATGCTGATCCAGCCCGCGAAGCAGGCCATGCTCAGTCGCGCCTTCGCAGACGATGACCGAACGCGCCAGCAGCGCCTCGGGAAACAGGCGGATGGTGCCTTGGACTTCTCCCGCACTTGCGGCCTGATATACGACGTGACCCGTGGCGGCAGTCCGCACGAGATGGAGCTGTGCAGCGCTCAACTCCCGCACGGCGACGGGTGAGTGTGTCGTCATGAAAACCTGCAACGGCGGCTTGGTTTCCTTCGCCCCGAGTTCTCCTAGGAGACGGATAATGCGGTGCGGCTCCAGGCCGTGCTCGATCTCGTCGACCAGTACCATCGGCGACGAACCGGCAGCGGCGCGCTGCAATCCGGCAACCAGCAAACGTTTCGAGCCGAGGCCGAGGCCTTTGAGTGGGACCCCTGTCTCATTGTGGAGCGCGATGGTGCCGCCGGAGAAGGAGACCGACTGCGCGTCGAGCATCGCCTTGACCACATCGCCGACGGGAACGCCGAGCTTTGCTGCGGTCGTCTGTACGACCTCCAAGGCCTTCGACAATCCTGCCTCGGCCTGTTGGCCGAAGGCGTCGCGGGCGCTGCGAGCAAGCTCTGCCAACGCGGCAGTGGCGGTGATTGTCTCGTCGGAGACTTTGTTCAGGATCGACAGGCGCCCCCAGCTTAGATTGTGGTCGGCGTAGGCGCCGAGCCGCGTCGGTGCAATCGCTGACCGGTCGGCCCAGGTGAGGCCGCGCGATTGATCCTGTTGAGCGCCCCGGTCCGAGTAGAGCGTCCATGACGGTTCGTGATCGGCTTCCACGGAAAGCCGGTGCGTCAAGACCGTTTCGAGTCCGGTATCCGGCTCGTCATGGATGGCGCCCGACTTGGCGTCGAAGCCACGCAAGTACATGCCGTAGGCTTCGAGGTGCTTGAGGCTATCGCCTAGACGGCCAACGGTGACCGAGATCGAGATCGGCGTTTTCACATCGAGGCCGTGAAAATCGGCGTCGCTCAAAGTGAGATTGCGCCGAGCGCCGAGGCAGAGGTCGACCGCATCGAGGATGGTCGTCTTGCAGCTGTCGCCGGGGCCGACCAGACAGTTTACGCCCTCGGTCGGGCACCAGTCGAGGCTGGCGATCCCCCGAAAGTGCTTGATCTCGATCTTGCGGATGACGGCCACGGTAACGGTATCCTCTATGATGCGTTCGCCCCGACGATAGTGGCGTCAAGCGCGTTTGCGGATGGCTGCGGGAAGCGAACGGCAAACTGCTGCACGTTCGTTGCCGAGCAGGAGCCTGACAGTGTCGTGATGCTCGGGCGGAACCCGCGCGCGTGAATCTTTGAGAGCGAGAAAAAGAGCGTGGGCGATGGCCTCGCGGCCGAGCGCGCGCTCTGTCGCGGGATGGAGCAGGAGATCGATGGTGGAGGCCAGCATGATGGCCGGATACCGATCACGCGAGATGCGGCGTGCCTTGACTTCGTCGATGACGGCAACCGCGCCGATAGCGCGGGCGTGCGCGAGGGTAGCGGCCTCGCCGTCATCGAGGGTGTCAGCGGCCGTGCCCGAAACGAGGTCCTCGAAAACTTCGAGGGCGTCGGCCTTGAGAGAAACCTCGGCGATCAGGCGGTCGCGCTGCCAGTCGTTGAGCGCCGCCAGCACCTCAGTTGCCCGCTGACTGGGATGGGCGAGCTCGTCGATCGCGACATCGATCACACAGGCCGGCCGGGCGAGGGCCCTGAGGACGTCGGCACCGATGCGGGACGCCACAAGGCTGATGGCGACGCTGGTGTCGAGGACAATGGGCGAGGCGGGATCACTTGAGTTGAAGTTGGCCATCGGCCTCGCCCCCTTCGGTATCGAGGCTGTCAAGCATCCCGCGCAGCTCGACGCGGTCCATCTTGAGCAGACGTGCGAGCTGACCTTCGCTGAGCAGCTGTCGGTTATAGGCCTCCGTGGCCAAAAGAGAGAGGCGGAGCGTCGTGGGTCGGTCAGCGTCGGCCTTGCCAGCATCGGCGGCCCTCAGGTCTCCGAGAACTTGGCGTTCATGCTCGTCGGTGATCCCGCCGTTGCGCTCGAACCATTCCCAGGTGCCGACCTTGGTGAGCCGCAGCTCCTCGAGGCGGTGGACCGTGGCCTCGCGGGAGACGCCGAAGATGTGAGCCAACACGATGACGTGGCGTCTGGTGAGCTGGGCGGCGCCGGCGGTCACCTCCTGAAACTTCTGCATGACCGCGCGGCCGGGGGTCAGCAGTGCTCTGGCGAAGGCGTCGGCGTATCGCTCTTCGCGGGAGTTGATGGTCGGGTGCAGGAGGAGCACCTCAGGGCTGTGCCGCGTCCCGGTGAAATGACCGGCCTCGTGCCCTGCGGTCTGGTTGCGGCGGGTCAACGGATGATTGGCGTTGAGGAGGATGCAAGCGCCGAGTGCCTCGTCATAGGCAAAGAGGCCCGAGATGCGCCCGTCGAAGCGGCGCACGAAGACGCGGATACCGAGGTCCATCTCGAGCAGGGTGACCATGTCCCGGATAGGGGCCAGGCCGAGCCCGAGCCGCTGGCGGAACTCAGTGGCGTCTTGCTCTGCCTGGGCGCGGACGTCGCCCGGCAAGATGGGGCGCTCGGGCGGATAGTTGAACGACTTTTTAATGCCGAGGATGTCCTCCAGCTCGACTTCCGCTCGCGCGAGGTCGGCGAGCAGCGCGACCGCCTCCTCGATGCCATCGGACTGCGCCTCGGACATCTTGCGAAAGCGGGGCGCGAGATCGACATAAACGGCCTCATCGCGCAGTAGGGCGTTCGCCGACGTCTTATAGAGAGGGGCGAGCACCTGCAGCTCGTCGGTGCGGATGCGCCGCTGTCCCTGTTCGATCGCCACCAGTGTGGTGCGGGCCATGTTCGCCTCGCGCGCGGCATCGGCCTGGGTTAGCCGCGCGGTCTCGCGCGCCTTGCGCAGTCGCGCGCCCATCTGCTTGGTGTCGGGGCCATTCCGGCTCATTGGCGCCCTCCGTTGGTCCAGCCTGCGAGAAAGGAGTTCGGCCCGGCGGCGGCGAGAAACGCCTGCCATTCCTGGCCGTGTTGGTCGAGGCCGCGCGCGAGGCGGCGCGAGACTTCGGCCTCCGGAAGAGCAAGGGAACGGGAGAGTTTGTAGACCTCGTGCTCAATCGTTTCCCGATTGGCCTCCGAGCGGTTGACATGCGCCAGATGGTCAAGATGGAGGGCGCCGCCGATCGCGTATTCGCGCTGGCCGCGCGTGATCTTCCGACGGTCGAATTCGGGATCGGCCGCGGCGGCGAAACTCGTGGCGTTCAGGTCGCGCCAGACATAGGTGTCGGGCTTCTCGTGCACGGTGGCGGCCGCGAAGCTCATGCGGCGCAGCAGGCAGGCCGCGCACATGCCGCACTGGCGGCGGCGGCCGCTGATGGACACCTGGCGGCTCTGTTGCCAGCAAGAGTGGGTGCTTGCGAGATCAGCGGGTTTGGTGACCTTAAGGGCCTCCAAGAGCGTCTCGGCCTTGGTGTACCAAAGGCGCGGGAATTCGAATTCGACTCTGTGCTCCAGGAGCGAGGAGAGGAAAGCGGCCATGCGGCCGGTGAAGAGCGGGTGATTGCGGTAATCCTCGTAGGCGTGAGCGACGGGCACGAGCACTGGGCCAAGAGCGCCCTGCAGGCTTTCCGACATGATGACACGCGCGGTATGGGAAAGGCTGGCGGCGATGCCGGCCAGAGCGGTGAAGCGGAAGGCGCGGGAGCGCCCGCTCGATTCTTGTGATCGGCTGGGCGGGGAAACGCGGTACGGCACGCGGGCGAAGGGCTTTCGTCGGCCGGCGGCCGCCGGGTCGCGGGTGGAACCGAGCCGGACGGGGATGAGCTCGCCATCGATGGCGCGGCTCATGATGGTGGCGACGGCGCGCGAGTCGAGGCCGTCGGAGTAAGGCATGACGGCTCCCACGTTGACAGGAAATTGCAGGCTGGATTGCACCGTGGCTTCGACCGGATAAACGCGCGGCCGGAAGGCGAGCGACCAGCGATCGCCGGTTAAGAGCTCGAGCGCGGCATGGAGCGAGCGGCTGACGGCCTCGGCCTGCCAGCGCGAAGGATCGTGCACGGGAAGATCGACAGCGAAGATGCGGCCCCATCCATATTGCGGACGGGGGCAGCTGCGGTCGCAGAATTCGATGGCGGCGGCGGTAAGCAGCAAGTCGTAGACGATGGGGTTTGAGACCGCGAAGCAGTAACTTTCAAGACCCGAGGTGGAGAAGCGGATGTGACGGTCGATTATACAGGCGTGCCAGCCGGAGCGGGGACTGTGGCCGCCGTCGACAACATCGACGTTGAAAGGGGTCATGGTCATGATGCAGGGCGGGCTCATAGTTGCACCCCGTCATCGAGCCCGTCCTTCTTGACGGGCCGGATGGTGGTCGGGACAGATTCGGCGCCGGTCAGTCTCCGGGCGAGGGTGGCAAAGTCGCAGGCGCTGGCCGCCTGCTCAAACCGGGCACGGACATTGTTGGCGCGCGGCGCTTCGGTCTTGCGCAAATAATGCTCCTCGGTCTGGCGTGTGCCGCGGGTGACGCGGAGCGCGAGGGCGCTGCGCACTGTATCGGCGAAGGCGCCGTCCCCGACGTGCCCCGCCGCCATGGCACGATCGGCACACTCAACGAGGGCAAGTGCCAGAGGCATCCCGGCTGCCGAGCGCACCAGCCGGTCGAGCGCTTCGCGGCGCTGTTCGGGAAAGAGCTGGAACTGGTCAGCACGGGCTAGGAGCCCCCTGAGCTCGTTCTGGACCTCGCTGCTCACCTCCTCACGCCAGTCATTGGAGAGCGCGTTGAGCATCTCCGGTACAACCTCCTCAACAGTGAACGCAGGCGTATCCGCAAGCTCGGCGACGGTCCGCCAGGGCTTGCGCATGGGAAGGCTCCGATGGGGTCCGTCGCTCATTACTGCACCTCAATGTCATGACGACATCGATGATTCTCATGACATTGTCAAATGCAGAGCTTTGCTGTGCGCTGCCTATCGAATGAGCGCGCAGTGCGGCCGCGAGAAGGCTCGCGCCTTATAGGGCTGGTGGCAGCCAGGGAGACAAGACCGCTTCTGAATGGGGTTGCAGCATTCGGTCGCTCGTCATGCACAAGCAGAAGTGCGGGCCTGCAGCCGGCCGCCCGATTGAAGGCGTCATCGACTTCCGCAAATGGGATCGACCGCATGCTCGCACTGTGCGCGGTGCCTTCGCCAGAATGACGAGGCGCGATTGCCTATGATCAGATACCCTCCATCAGACCTTTACTAAGAAGGGCCAATATCGTCAGTGCTTGGCTAGCCTTTCAGCAGGGGACGCGAAAAGCGGACGAGTGGTGCGCGATCAGAAAAATCGATGGACGGCAAAAAGGCGCTCAAAGAAAACTTCCATCACGGCGCTCGTGCGGTCGTGTGTCAGCTCGTAGCCGCCAAAGCGATAGATCTCATAGCCCCGCAACCGCAGCTCCCGATCGGCCGAAACCATTTCGGCGTATTGACGCGGTGAAGCTCGGTCGCCGTCGGCATAGTGGTGCTTCCCGTCGATCTCCAGAACAATGCGCTGCCGGCCAGGCAGAAGCAAAAGGAAATCCATGCGCTGTCGCAGGAGCGTGTCCCGGTCGGTTGTGTTGCGCATCACGTCCGGATCGTAGTGCAGATAGACTTGTGGCACGAGGGCAGGCAGACGGTCGCCAAGACGGAGGGAAAAGGCGCGGAAATACGTGTCGAACAGAAGTCGCTCC
This sequence comes from Hyphomicrobiaceae bacterium, assembly GCA_031393505.1. Classification (GTDB taxonomy): domain Bacteria; phylum Pseudomonadota; class Alphaproteobacteria; order Rhizobiales; family Hyphomicrobiaceae; genus JANYHF01. Next base: position 7,207 of record JANMVX010000170.1, read on the forward strand.
GGGCCGTCAGCCAGAGATTGCTGCAATCGCAAACCCAAACTTCTGCGGGCATCTTTCTCGTCGGCAATCGCCTCTCTCTCGGCCCACCAGACGACAAGCTCGCTCCAGGTCAGCCCGTCGCCGATTGGCCGGTCATATACGAGGCAACTGTCGGCATGTTGCAAAACGACGATGTCGTTGTCGATCGCATCGCGGAACCCCAACAGTGGCTTTACGCCGACTGAAGCGAAGATGAGGTTCTTGGGGCGCCCCTCGACGCCGCGCTGTATCGGCCGCACGGCGAAGATCTTGCGTTGCGACACTACGCCCGTCTGCACGATTTCATGGTGATCAACCCGCAGCAGCGGATCGAGCTCACGTACCAGTGCCTCCTGTATGGCCGCATCACGCAGCAACGGGTCGAGGGCGGTATCGAGGAGCTGCGCAAAGCGGCGCGTCGAGCATTGGAACGCGCCAATCCGCTCAAATACGTCGGTCGTGGTCCAGACCGGCGACGGGCCGTTGGCATTCTGCTCGATCTGCCGCTTCAGGCCGGAATCAGGAACTCCGAGCAATTCACTTAAGCTGCTGTCGCCCAGGTCGAACAACGAGGCAAGCTTTTCGGCTCGGGCACCAGCGCCATGCAGGCGATTCCCGATCTGCCGGGCGATCTCCCGGCGCGTGATCTCTGAAATTATCGGCCCGCCCCGATCTTGGAGTGCATAGATCGCCTCCTGCAGGCCTACGTCGTGCTTCTGCAATGTAAGCTCGAGGATCACCTCCAAGGCGCGCGCTTGCGGCAGGGCGTCGAGCGTGTTGAAGGCAAATGTGCGCTTCGACGTTGCCTCGGCGAAGGGAATAGAGCGATCAGCGAAGAACTCTCCGATCCCGTTGTGCGTGAACGAGGCGCGCAGCAATTCCGCAGCGCTGTCGAGAATCCCCCGCATGGTCCGATCGGTCATGAGAGAGCCCAGCCCACATCGATCAGCGTGCAGCCAAAAAACAGTTTACCAGAAGCGTCCATCGACATTGCAAGCGAAGCTCTGACGGAGGTCCGAATCGGCGGACGGCTCGGACCGTGCCAACACCTCTTGTAGCACGACGCGAAGCTTGTTCTCGATCCAAAGCTCGGCGACCTCCAGTTTTCAAACCTCCGATTGAGGCCATCATCGTCGACAAGATCACCTTTTTCAGCCCAGCCTGTAGGTGCTCACGTCGGGTGCAGCGTTAGCGAAAGCCACCCAGCAATGGCAAAGATCGACTTACCGGCAGAGCCACTTGCACCAGTGGACCCCATTGGTCCAAACAGACTTACGAATATCACATCGAGGGGCGATGATTGACATCGCCCAATATTACGCAGTTCATCCGTTTGCAGACATGAACAAGCGCGAGCCTTGCAATGCCTTCTAGCGTCGCGTCGACTTCCGCCAATGGGATCGAGCACGTGGTGATGGCGCTGATCGTACCGGCGAGTGTTCTTCGCATTGGCGACCGACGAAATGATCCGTTACCGTCAGTCTGGCCGTCAACGTAATGGGCCAATTGCTGCCACTACTCATGCTGGCGGAGCGCTTAAATTCCCGTCCGCTTTCTGTTGGTCATTCACCGTCAAGCAAATGTGCGCGGGGTCGCTGTCGCAACATCACCGCTGTTTGGCGTGCCGCTCGTCTCCATTAGCAAGATGTGGACCTCTTCGCGTGCGACGGGCCGGTGCTCGACGCCTTTCGGCACCACATAGAGGTCGCCGGGCTGCAGTGTGATCGTCCGGTCACGTAGCTCAATATCGAGCACGCCGTGCAGAACGAGAAAAAAATCGTCGGTGTCGTCGTGTTTGTGCCAATGATATTCACCCTTGATTTTGGCCACCATGATGTCCGAATTGTTGAATAGGGCGACCGTGTGAGGCGACCAATGTTTGTTAAGCTTTGCAAGTTTGTCGGAGAGCCGAATGGCACTTAGGCGGTCGAGAGGACTGGTCGTTGTTGGGTGCCTTGGGGTGAGCTTTCTGTGGTGAAGGACGACAGCACGGAAGGGTTGAGACGCCGCTGAACATTAATTTGCACGCTTCAATACTTGCCTAACAGCATATAACCAGAAACCGATAGCAGCCAACGTCAGAACGAGGTAAAGCCAAGGGCTTGCATAGAGATAATATTGCGGTCCTCCCTGATCTGCATACCTAAGAAAAGACGGGCAAACGCGAGCATTTGGCAAGAAGTAAGGAACTGCTTGCACCAAGCCTTCTGGGGAATCGCAAAATATAGCTCGGAACCGAAATTGTACCCAGAGCACGATCAAGCAAATCACGGGAACGACATAAAATGAAACCTGTTTACCCACCAACCTCAGTCGCATTTACGCCACACGAATCAATGACTTTCCCCAGTGATTTGAGGGAGATGGCTGATGGCGCGCAACAAGGTGCAATTCCAGAAAGGCCTGTCGGAGGCTGAATTCCAGAAACTCTACGGCGCCGAGGAGCTATGCCGCGCGGTCATTTTCAAGCTGCGCTGGCCCGACGGCTTCGTCTGCCCGGCCTGCCAGGGGCGCACCCACTGCGTGCTTACCAAACGCGTCCTCTACCAGTGCAACGCCTGCAAATTGCAGACCTCGCTCACGGCCGGCACCATCTTTGCCGCCACCAAGCTGGGGCTGACGGTCTGGTTCCGGGCCATGTATCACATGACGCAGTCCAAGCAGGGCATTTCGTCGGTGGAACTGGGCCGCCGGTTGGGCGTGCGCCAACGCATCGCCTGGGCCATGAAAAGCAAGCTGGCGCAGGTCATGCTGGAGCGCGACGACCATCCGGACAAGCGCCTGACCGGCCGCGTCGAGATGGACGATGCCTACCTTGGTGGTGAACGCTCCGGCGGTAAGCGAGGGCGCGGCGCGCCCGCCAAAAAGCCCTTTGTCGCCGCCGTCCAGACCACCAGCGACGGCAAGCCTGACAAAGTCAAACTGCGCCGCGTCAAGCGCTTCACCACGGCGGCCGTCAAGGCGCTGGCCGAGAAAACGCTACTGCCGACGGCCGAGGTCTACACCGATGGCCTCAGCTGTTTCCGGGGCGTCGCCGAGGCTGGCGCGATCCATCGGCCGCTCACCGTCGGACCTTTGTTAAAGTCGTCCAAGATGCCCCGCTTCAAGTGGGTCAACACCGTACTCGGCAACATCAAGAGCGCCATCACCGGCACCTACCGAGCCGTGCGCAGCCACGCCGACCGCACCCTGGCCGAGTTCGAGTATCGCTTCAACCGGCGCTACGATCTGGCCGCCATGATGCCCCGCCTGGCCTATGCCGCCGTCCGTACGCTGCCGATGCCATATCAGCTGCTAATCTTGACGGAGTGACGTGGATAAGCAGGAACTGGTATGATGATTGGCGACCGATAAAGACACCGCGACCTGACAGTTATCCTGCTTGCCCAATTGGCCGCAATATTGCCGCGCAACCCCGACCGAATGCCGGCCATGCTTGGGCATGCCGGTATCATCGATAATCCAGGCATCAATCGCGCTGTGCCGCTCGATCTGCGGCAACACCAACTCGCGCACCTTGGCCAGCACCCTGTCGTCCGACCAGCCGCCAGCGCCCACAAAGTGCAGCAGCGACTGGTGCTGCGCCGCCATGCGCTCCGGCGCCGTCACGGCCGCCATCGGCTCGACGCTCTTGCGCTCGACCGGAAGCAACAGGCCGCTGCAATAATCCTTCAGCGGACCAATGCGCGCCGCGTGACCGATCACGCTGGAAATCTCGTTGAGATAGGCCTCAAATCTCTCCGCGCTGCTGTCGCACTGCTGCCGATCCATGCTGGCCTCCCAGCCATTGAATCGGCTACATCGCAGATTCTCGGCCGTCCGCGATGGTGGCAAAGTGACTCAGTACGACTAGGATCGCCGAATCGTGCAATCCGGGCTGACGACTTAACAGATCCTGCTTATCCACGTCACTCCGTCAAGATGAGCAGCCGATACGGCATCGGCAGCGTGCGGACGGCGGCATAGGCCAGGCGGGGCATCATGGCGGCCAGATCGTAGCGGCGGTTGAAGCGATATTCAAACTCGGCCAGCGTG
>JANMVX010000173.1:0-2861 GCA_031393505.1 Hyphomicrobiaceae bacterium
TCTAAGCTCACCCGACTTCTGGTCGAGGAAGTGGCTGTCGATGTCCGCATGGGCAAAAGCTTTCAGCCACAGGAACCGGCCCACTCCCTTGCCGCCTCGTTCCTGTTTGTGGAGAGAGTCGGCTGTCACGAACGAGTTGTAGTTGGCCTGCGTAAACCCAACTCCCGTGTCGGCAATAATGAAAGCGGAAACTGGATCGCTACCTGACGGGCTCAATGTGTTCTGGCGTTGAACATGGACATTGATTTCGTGAGCCGGAGATTGCGGCGCATCATCGATTGCCTGAAATGAATTGTAGACGGCCTCGAAAACCGGCAGGAGTGCACTGCTCTTGGGGAGCGTCGTATTGCGCAGCTTTCCGGCCAGGGAGGCTCGCAGCAAGGTCAATCACTCCTACCGTTGACGACGGGGCCAGCGCTTGCCTTTGTTACTGCCCGTGAACAACCCCATCGGCAATATTATAATTGGAGGTGGCCATGCGACCAACATCGGAATTGTCTCATGACGCTCCCGGACAAACGCATTGCTCCAGCCCACGCGCAAGACGCGAGGTGAACTGGGGGGCTACGGAAGCTCTGTCCATTGTGACGCAAATGCATCACTGGGCATACTCGTAACTGCAAGCGTTCAACCCGGCGTAGCAGACTGAGGTGGCATCGCACCTCAAATCCTCAAGCCGCCGAATTGTATGACCTGGCCCAATGCGGTCTCGGCGGCAGACACTTCGTCAGTATCCGGCTGCGCCATCCCGTCTCGGTCTACCGGCCGCGCAGCAAACAGTGGCAGATCGACCTCCCGATCCGCCTTCTTCTTCGCCCCCGGCTTGACAAGCGCGCGCGCGCGCAGGCGCTCCTCCTCCCCCGAATGGGTGGTGACCATTTCCGACCAGACCTGCTCAAGTCGCGGGTCGGTCGTGCGTGTGCCGCCTGTCCAATGATCGAAACGGGCTGGTGGCGCGTCGGCGAAGGGTCCGGCGGCCAGCACGGGTGCCGGAAGCCGCCGCGCCTGGAAATTGGCGTCGTCGAAGTATTTCAACTTCTTGGCGCGGATGGGCGGCACGCCCGACACCAGTACCAAAGCGTCGTCCTTCGGCAGTTGGAGCACCTCGCCGGGAGTCAGCAGCGGTCGCGGCGTCTGGTGTTCGGATATCGAGGTGTGCGAGAGCCATGCGGCGCTGCGATTGCCGGAGAGGTTGCGCTGTTCGCGCAGCTGGGTCGCGGTGCCGAGCGCATCTGACAGCCGTTTGGCGGTGCGCTCGTCGTTGGGCGCGAAAGCAACGCGCACGTGGCAATTGTCGAGAATGGCATGGTTCGCCCCATAGGCCTTGTCGATCTGATGCAGGGACTGGGCGACCAGGAAGGCGCGAACACCATAACCGGCCAGGAACGCCAGCGCCGACTCGAAGAAATCGAGCCGCCCAAGCGCCGGGAATTCATCGAGCATCAACAGCAGCTGGTGCTTACGGCGCTGGCTATCGACATGATCGAGGTTTTCGGTCAGGCGGCGGCCGATCTGATTGAGGATCAAGCGCATCAAGGGTCTTGTGCGCGAAATGTCTGACGGCGGTACGACGAGATAGAGCGAGACCGGCCGCGCGGCTGCGACCAGATCGGCCACGCGCCAATCCGACCGGGACGTGTTGGCGGCAATGACCGGATCGCGGTAGAGGCCGAGAAAACTCATGGCGGTCGAGACCACACCCGAGCGCTCGTTCTCCGATTTGTTCAGAAGCTCGCGCGCGGCGGAAGCGACCACCGGATGCACCTTCGGCGCTTCAGCGGTACCGAGATGATTTGTCGACAGCATGATCTTGAGCGCGCGATCGATGGAGCGTGAAGGATCGGCGAGAAAGCTGGCGACGCGGGCGAGCGTTTTCTCATTTTCGGCATAAAGCACATGCAGGATGGCCCCAACCAGCAGAGCGTGCGCGGTCTTTTCCCAGTGATCGCGGCGCTCACGCGCACCTTCGGGATCGACCAGGATATCGGCGATGTTCTGCACATCGCGCACTTCGGTCGGACCCTTGCGCACTTCCAACAGGGGATTGAAGCGCGCCGAGGCGGGGTTGGTGGGATCGAACAGCAGGGCATGGGAAAACTGCGACCGCCAGCCGGCGGTGAGCTGCCAGTTCTCGCCCTTGACATCATGGATGACCGCCGAGCCGGTCCAGGTCAGCAGCGTCGGCAGCACCAGCCCGACGCCCTTGCCGGTGCGAGTCGGTGCAACGGCAAGGACATGTTCCGGCCCATCGTGCCGGAGGTAGCGGCCATCGTAGGCGCCGAGCACGATGCCGCTATTGCCGAGCAAACCGGCTTTGACGATCTCCGATTTGTCCGCCCAGCGGGCCGAGCCATAGGTTGTTAGGTTCTTGTTTTGGCTGGCCCGCCGGGCGGCACCCCCGAACGCGATAAGACTTGAGAGAACACCGCCGCAGGCCGCAATCGCGCCCGCTTCGGCAAAAAGTGTTGGCGCTTGTGCGTCAAAGGCAAGCCACCAGGGGAAGAGCTGCCAAGGTTTGTAGACCGGCCATCCGGCGACCGTGATCCAGGACGGCCCGAGCGCTGGCTGATAGGCCAGCATGGCGGCGGCCCATTGGGTTGCAGCCCACACGCAACCCGTGGCAGCAACGGCGGAGGAGGCAACTTGCAACAGATAGGACGGGGCGCGATGCATCACTGATCTCCGTTCGGCGCCTGGCACGTTGACGGCAACAGGATGCAGGCGACCATGGACGAAAGGGAATGGGGTATCGCGGGGAAAGGTGGGACGCCGGAGGACCAGCGAGGAGAATCCGGGAAAAGGCTTGCCGGGTCGTCAGTGCACGCTGTCAGGTTCGCACTGACGATCCGCAATTCCGGTGG
>JANMVX010000186.1:0-12072 GCA_031393505.1 Hyphomicrobiaceae bacterium
GGCGCCGCCCTGAAACCCATTCCGATAAAGACGCTTGCCGATCTTCAGGCGACCGCCGTCAACACCAAGTCCCGAGGCTGATATGCCGACAAAATACGATGCCATCGTCGTCGGACTCGGCGCGGCTGGCGGCGTGATCGCCACCGAGCTCGCGCGCAAGGGCTTCAAGGTCGTCGCGCTAGACAAGGGAGCGTTCTATAAGCCGCAGGATTTTCAAAGCAAGTTCGACGAAATCCGCTTCTATGCCCGCAGCGCTATTGTGCCGAAAATGGCGACCGATCCCGTTACCTGGCGCGCCAATGAGCGTGAGGAGGCGCGCGTTCTTCCGTGGGCATCCAACGCGCTCGGCCTCGGCAATCCGTTCCAGATTCCGCCCTCCATTGGCACCGGGGGCGGCACGATCCATTGGGGTGGTGCGTCCTTCCGCTTCCGCCCCGCCGACTTCCATATGCTGAGCACAATAACCAACCGCTTCGGCGCCAATGCCTTGCCAGCCGGCCACACGCTGGTCGATTGGCCGATCAGCTATGAGGATCTCGCACCCTATTATGATCGCGTGGAGTGGGACCTGGGCGTTGCCGGTATCGCGGGAAACATCAAGGGAAAGCTGCAAAACGGCGGCAATCCGTTCGATGCGCCGCGCGAGCGGGGCTTTCCGATGCCGCCGCTGGATCGGCACGTCAGCGAGCGCTACTTCGTCGACGCCGCACACCGGCTCGGCTACCACCCCTTCCCGACGCCGGCCGCTATCGCCACTATCCCTTTCAAGGGCCGGCCCGCCTGCACCAATTGCGGTTTCTGCCACGGCTATCCGTGCCACACCGGCGCCAAGATCACGACGCACGAGATCATCGAGGCTGCGGTGCGCGAGACCGGAAATCTTGACGTGCGGCCGCATGCCCGCGTATTCCGGATTGATCGTGGTAAGGATGGGCAGGCCAAGGGTGTGGCCTATTTCGAAACTGACGGCACGGTCGTCGAGTTGAAGGCTCCGACGGTGGTTTTGGCCGCCTATGCATTCGAAAACGCACGACTGCTTCTGGCCTCCGGCATCAATCGCAATGGTCAAGTCGGCAAGCACCTGTCGATCCACAATTATGGCTGGTTCACCGGCCTACTGCCCGAGGCCGTAAACCCCTATATGGGCTCGCTGCAGTCGGGTTCGGGGATCGACGATCTCACCTCTGAGCTTATTCCCGACAATGACGAGGGCGTTGTATGGGGTTCACCCATCAACACCTGGACCGGCGACTTGCAGCCCATTGAAGTGATCCATGGCCTGCCCGCCCACGTCCCCAAATGGGGCTTAGGTTTCAAGACCTGGATGCGCGACAATTTCCTGAAGCTGAACCGGATGTATTCGCAGCATTCTTCGCTGCCCTCGCCGGCCGCCTATTGCGATCTTGATCCGGTTGTGAAGGACAATTTCGGCCAGCCGGCGCTGCGTATCACCCATGACTGGACCGACTTTGACCGGCGACATGCCCTGTATTTCATGAAGGTGAAGCGGCGCCTGGCCAAAGAAATGGGCATGACGGACTGGTGGGAGGACTCGCTGACGCCCAATTACCATGTCACCGTGCACGACAGTGGGCTGACGCGCATGGGCGAGGACCCTGCAACATCGGTGACCGCAGTTGACGGCCAGGTGCATGAGGTAAGGGGGTTGTACGCCTGTGGCGGTGGCCAGTTCCCGACACTATCAGCTTACAATCCGACTGAGACGATATTCGCTTTGGCCTATCTGACGGCAGATGCCATTGCGGGTCGCCTATGACCGCCCATCTTTGACCCTCGCGATATTCTCCGACATGTGTTCGATTGGACCCTGGCAGCCGCGTCGCCATCGATGTGCTTGCCGCAGCATCTTCACCCGCGACCTGCCCCTGCAACCCTCATTTGACTGATCATCTCTGACCTGCGCGGAGACGATATGCCGGTCAAAGACTCGATACCGACTGTCGCCAACCCTACGACATCGGCCGACGCCATTGCCGTGCTCGAGAATATCGGATCGAAGCGCCTCAGTCTGCTCTCGAACATCTGAAGAGCCACGCGTCGGAATCACCGAAGCCAAAGCACACGCGACTGGCGAAAGTCACGAACCGTCTGATCGTGAACTGAGCCCCGAGACGAGTCTCGGCCATCCGGCTCCCATCCCTTGCGGTCAACCAGATGCGTCGCAACGTTACGCTGCTGCACGACAATGCCGGACAGACGACTGCAGCTCGACCAAATGCGGACCCGTCAAATCCAGCGCGCCGACAGTAAGTCGGCTGGCGCCGGCGCGTGCCAGTTGCTCTGATAGGCTTCCACCACATTGTCGCGGGTGACGGCGAGGCCCGGCAGCGCGATCCAGGACGGGCAAGTCGCGGCCGAGCAAGGACAGCAGCGTCGCGCTGGCGGCGGCCTTGCCTTGATCGTAGGGTTTTTGCGCGCCGATGGCCTTGATCGCACCGCCCCGCGCCATGTTGGTGGCGACGGCGTTGCCGAGGTCGATGGTCGTGACCGGCACTGACAGACCGGCCGCCTCGATCGCCATGACCGCAATGATGGCGGGCTCGTCCCAGACCGCAAAAGGGCCCGCCAGCGGCGTTGGGCCACCCAAGAGCTTGACCGCGCCGTCCTGAACCTGATCCAGCGACGGGAACTTGCTCTGCACGGTCTTGACGTCGGGCCGGTGCTTGGCCAGCCATTTGCGGAACGCGATCTCGCGCTCGTTGGTGGCGAAGAAGTCGACGCCATAGGTCAGCATGCAGACGGTCTGGTCCCTCCCGACATGGGTCGCGAGAAGCTCGACCGCGATCGCCCCGAGGCCGAAATTGTCGGCCGAGACCACGCACACATAGTCCCGGCCCGGCGCCAGGCCGGTGGGGGCGTTGTCGAGCAGGACGAGGCGCTTGGCCGCGGCATGCACGAGCCGGTGGGCGTCGGCCACGGCCTCGTTACCGAGTTGTATGCTGATGATCGCGTCGATCTTGCCGGCCGTCAGGCGCGCGAACGCCTCGATCTGCGCGTTCGGCCCGAAGCCGCAATCGACCACCTCCACGATGGTGGCCTGGTATTGTCCGAGTACGCTCGAAATACCCGCGAGCTGCTGGCGCGCCCAATCGCTGCGCCCTGTATGCAGGACGACGGCAACGGTGAAGCGACGGGCAGCCGCTTCGGCACCGTCGGCGTCGGACAGTTTGAGGGCGAGCGGCGAGGCCGCTTTCTCGCCGTGCGTCCAAGGCCGGTGATGCTCACGACCCCTCCTGAGTTGGCGTGGGCGACATCATGCGTTCTGGTTCCGCTTTAAGATGGGGCCACCTGGCGGCAAACGGGGCGCCGCGCGGCTGACGAGTTCGCGCTTGGCGGCGGCGATTGCGGCGACCGAGACGGGATGCTTCAGAGGCGATCCGTGCTTTACCCAGCGCGCCAGCGGATAGGCCGTGCGGCGACGCAGGCGCCGCGCGAGAGCAAGAGCCCGGAACTGGCTTCCATCCTCACCGACAGCGGAGAATTGTCGCCGACCGACGTGGCGACCGCCGCCATTCTCGGCGATTCGTTCGCGGCCGAGCTGCTCGCCAGGAGCGGCCGCCTCATCGGCACGACCATCGCGCCGCACTCAGCAACGCCTTCAATCCGTCCCTGATCGTGCTGGATGGCCCCTGGGCACAGCACAGCGACATCCTGCTCGCCGCCATTTGCGAGGCGGTCTACCGGCGCTCGCACCCATTGGTGTCGCGCGATCTGAAGATCGTCCGCTCACAGATGAGCGGCACAGCGACGCTATCGGGCCTTGCCCTGTCGATCCTCGACGAGATGGGCGGAATCCGGGTCGACGGCGCCCTCGTCGCGCTCAACTCACCCACGGACGCGATCGCGCTCGGCATCGCGCTCATCCCCGAGGACCGCTTACGCCAGGGCGTCATCATCGAGCACAGCGTCGCCGACAATCTCGCGCTCTCGGTGTTCGAGCGGATCAGCGCCGGCGGCTGGATTTCTGCACGTAAACAGTCCGGCCTCGCCGAGGAAAAAATCGGCGGTTTGAAGATCAAGACGGCGTCGCCGTCCGCGCCCGTGCGCACGCTGTCGGGCGGCAACCAGCAGAAGGTCGTGCTTGGCAAATGGCTGGCCACCGATCCGCGCATCATCATCCTCGACGAGCCGACCGCAGGCATCGACATCGGCAGCAAGTCGGAGATCATTCAATTGATCCGTACCCTGGCGGAGCAGGGCAAGGGCATCATTGTGATCTCCTCCGAGCTCAACGAGTTGCTGGCCGCCTGTGACCGGATCTTGGTCATGTCGGACGGGCGCCTCGCCAAGGAGATCCCGCGCGAGGCGCTCTCGCCACTAGCCACGACCGCTTCGGACGAGTCGATGCAGCAGGCCGAGCACATGCTTCAGGAAGCCATTCAGGAGGTTCGCATCCATGTCTGATACACCGGCTCCTACGCCGCGCGTCCAATTCGGCGACTGGCGGCAATACATCATCTATCTCGGCTTTCTGGGCGTGTTCATCCTGTTCGCGATCACGCTTGGCCACAAGGGCTTTCTGGATACCAACAATCTGCTCAACATTGTCCGCCAGACCGCGATGATCGCGATCATGGCTGTGGCCATGACCTATGTGCTGGCTGCTGGCGAGATCGACCTTTCCATTGGCGCTGTCGCTGGCCTGGCCTCAGTCGCGACCGCCATGGGCATGGACCTCGGCGGCCTGCCGTTCGGCGTGCTGTGCGGCTTGGCCACCGGCCTGTTGGTCGGCACCATCAACGGTCTCCTGACCACCCGCCTCGGCATCCCGTCGTTTCTCACCACCCTGGCCATGATGGGCATCGCCAAGGGCACGGCCATGTGGGTGAGCGGCACCAAAGCCATCCCGATCCTGTCGTCTGTCTACGCCTATATTTTCGGCGGCGGCAATATCGGACCCGTCCCGCTGCTGCTGTTCTGGATGCTCGGCATCGGCGCTATCGACCACGTCGTCCTGCGCAAGACCACGTTTGGCCGCTGGGTGCTCGCCACCGGCGGCAGCGAGACGGCCGCGCGCTATTCCGGCCTGAAGACCGGCAGCATCAAGTTCCAGGTGCTGATCATCTCCAGCATGGCCGCCGCGTTCGCCGGCATGCTCTACGCCGGCCGCTTCCAGACCGGCCGCTTCCAACTGGGTGAAGGTGACGAACTTTCCGTCATCGCCGCCGCCGTGCTCGGCGGCACCAGCCTGTTCGGCGGCAAGGGCACCGTCATCGGCTCGATCATGGGTGCACTGATGATCGGCCTCATCAACAACGGCCTGATCCTGGCCGGCCTGGAATTCAGCCAGCAGCTGATCGCCCGCGGCGCCATCATCATTCTCGCCGTGGCCATCAGCCAGAACCGGAGGACGTGACATGACCCAGACAACGCTCGGGAAGACTCCGGGCTGCACGATCATCGGCACCGTAGTCGCCCGCCCCGAAACGCGCGAAAAACTGTTTAAGATCCTGTCGAGCTTCGTGGCGCCAACGCGCAGTGAGCCCGGCTGCGTCAACTACGACTTCCATTGCGATGCTGAAGATCCGAACACGTTTGTATTCTACGGGAATTTCACCAGCCCCGAGGCGCTCGAGAGCCATCTCGCCATGCCCTACCTGAAGCCGCTGATCGACCACGCCGATGAGCTGCTGGCCAAGCCCGTGCAGATCCGGCATCTGCGCATGCTGAGCGAATTCGATCGCGGCTGAGGTAGCCGGCATGCGTCTGTCGATCACCGGCGGCCGCAGTGTCGCGGGCGCATTCGAAACTGCGCGCTTTCTGCTCCGGGCACCTTCGCAAGCCAAGGCTGCCGAGGCGTGGGATCACCGTGGCGGCCCGCCGACAGAGGGGTGTGTCCTGACGGTTGTCAGCGCCCGGGCCGCGCGCTATGGCCCTTCTCGCGCTGTCCTGTTTGGATAGTGGCCCAAGCCGCCGGCCTCTCACGTGGGTCACAAGGGTTGGAATCCCCTACGGGGCTCCATATCTCATTTTGGCTTATTCTGTTTGTGCCGCGTTGCCGATAATGGCTGCGTACGGGGCGTCTGTCGCGCCGCAGGCCCCGGGGTGCCTGCGCCGCCACAAGGTGACTGTCTGCCCTCATGGTCTTCCCATCTTCGTAGCGATAGCGTCTCGACATGCAGATACTGATCGTCGAAGACGAACCAAAGATCGCCGACGTGCTCCTCCGGGGGTTCCGTGACGAGCGCTTTCAAGCCGATATTGCTGGCGACGGCGAAGCGGCGCTCTACAAACTTGCCGTCAACGCCTATGACCTCGTTGTACTCGATTTGATGATCCCAAAAATTGACGGCGTCGAGGTTTGCCGGAAAATCCGCGAGACGGACAAGGGGCTGCCGATTCTGATTTTGACAGCGCGCGACGCAGTCGAGGACAAGGTGGCCGGTCTCGATGCCGGCGCCGACGACTACCTGACCAAGCCGTTTTCCTTCGCCGAGCTGATGGCTCGCGTCCGCGCCCTCTTGCGCCGGGGCAAAATGGCCGACCCAACTGTTCTCGCTTTCGGCGATCTGACGCTCGATCCGGCAACTAAGGAGGTCGCACGCGGAAACGCCAGGATCACGCTCACGGCGCGCGAGTTCGCGTTGCTCGAGTATTTCATGCGCTACCCCAACGTCGTGCTGACCAGGGCGCGCCTCATCGAACATGTCTGGGACTGCAACTATGACGGCCTCTCGAACGTGGTCGAGACTTATGTGCGATACCTGCGCAAGAAAATCCGCAAGCTCCCGGACGATCTCGAACTCATCCACACGCTGCGCGGCTCGGGCTATGTGCTGAGGCACGGCGTCGATGTTTAGCAGGGCGAGGATCGTGCTTACGCTGCTCTACTCAGCGGTGTTTCTCACCTGCTTCTGGGCCTTCAGCACCGGCCTTTACCTCTGGACGGAGCAGTCCTTCGAAGTCGAAATCGGCGAGAAGATGTCGCAGCGCCCAACTCTGGAGGGCACTGGCGCCGATCTCGGCGAAAGCGTCGTCGACATCAACGAGGGGGCGTTGGATCAGCTGCAAACCGGACTGATCAGGCTCAACCTTCTGCTTCTGGTCATCATCCCCGCCGTGTCTTGGCTGTTGACCGGAATGACGCTTGGGCCCGTGCACAAAGCCCACGAGGCGCAGCGGCAGTTTGTGTCCGACGCCGCTCACGAATTGCGTACGCCGCTCACCATCTTGCAGAGCGAAATGGAGGTGGCGCTCGGTAAGGAGCGGACGCCCGAGCACTACCGTTCCGTGCTGAGAAGCGGCCGGCAGGAAATCCTGCGGCTGTCGGAACTGGCCGAGTGCCTGTTGTTTCTTGCCCGCAACGATGACGGCAAGGACCGACTGGCAGTCGAGCGCATAGACCTCACCGACCTGGTAAGCGCGGTCCTCGCGTCGTTCCGGGCGCCCATCGCCGAAAAGCGCCTCGTCCTGATGTTCGAACCGCCGGAGGAAAGCGTCGCGATCGAAGGTGATCCACAAATGCTGATCCGGCTCTTCGCGAACCTCGTCGACAACGCGATCAAATACTCGGCCAGCGGTGGTCAGATCACCGTCACAGTGGCGGCTCGCGAGGCCAAGGCCACGGTCGAAATCGCCGACGACGGCATCGGCATCGCGCCGGGGCTCCACGAGAAAATTTTCGCCCGCTTTACCCGCGCCGATTCATCGCGCGGCGAAACCAAAGGCTTCGGCCTCGGCCTCGCCATCTGTCGCGCCATTGCCGAACGCCACGGCGGCACTATCGCCGTCACGTCGGTTCCGGGCAACGGCAGCACTTTTTCGGTGATCCTGCCGGGCGTTCAGACCACCTGAAACCCCCTTCACACTGTCCTATCACGCGCCGCTCACGCTCTTCCCATGGCGCAAGGAGCAAAGTGGCCCTGGTTCAAACCCAGGAGGGATACCATGTCCATTCGAACGATGTTGCGGAGCAGCGTGGCAGGCTTGGCGTTGGCGGTCATCAACAGTGGCGCTGGTGCCTGGGCTGCAGACGGCGGCACGCCGATCCCGCAGCCCACGGTCGATATCGCTGTCGCCGACTCGGCCAAGCGGGTCGATCTCACGCTGCCGAATTTCAGCCGCCCGACCGAGGTCACCAATCCGTGGTTCCCGGTTTCCAAGCAGGAGGCGATCCTGCACACCGGCGTGGTCGACGGCAAAGCGTTTCGCACCGAGGTGACATTGTTGCCCTACACCCGGATCGTCGATTGGAACGGCATTCGGGTCGAAACGCTGGTGTCGCAGTACACCGCCTTTCTCGATGGGCGCATCCAGGAGGTTGCCTTCGACCTGTATGCCCAGGCCGACGACGGCTCCGTTTGGTACTTCGGCGAGGACGTTTCCGACTTCAAAGACGGCCTCATCTTCTCGAAGGAAGGCACCTGGCTCGCTGGCAAGGATGGCCCGCCGAACATGATCATGCCCGGCAAGCCCAAAGTCGGCGACGTTTTTCGGGCCGAGAACATGCCTGGCATCGCCTTCGAGGAAGTGACTCTGACCTCTGTCGACAACACCATCGACGGCCCTTTGGGCCCGATCAAAGGCGTGGTCACGGGCAGCGAGCTGCACATGGATGGCAAGTCGCTCAGCGAGAAGCACTTCGGACCCGGCTATGGCGAAATCAGGACTGTCAGCAAGGACAGCAGCGATGTCGAAGCCATGACACTGGGCATTCCCGCCGATGCGCTTTCGGCAGCGGTTCCTGCCGAGTTGACGGCGCTGACCGATGGCGCGTTGAGCCTCTTCGAGGCCGCTGGCGGCAAGGACTGGAAAACGGCAGCGGTGTCCGTCAAGGCCATGACTGCGGCGTGGCAGAAGGTTTCTGCCGGCGTCATGCCCAAACCGATCAAGCCGCTACTCGGCGGGGCTTTGAACGCGTTGGCGGGCGCCGTTGAGAAACGCAACACCGCCAAAGCGCGCCAGGCGGCCATCGAAACCGCCCGCTGGGCTTTCGATCTTCAACTCCGCCATCGGCCGGTAGCGGACATCAATCTCGCCCGCTTCGATCTGTGGGCTGCTCAGGTGCTGGTCGATGCCGCAGCCAAAGACGCCGGCTCCGTCACCGGCGATATGTTCACCCTGATGCTGATCCGGGACCGCATCCTGGCAAGGCTTGATGCAGATACGGCACAAAGGCTGAACATCCAGCTGGGCAAGTTGATGAGCGCTGCGGCCGACGAGGAGTTCGATGTGGCAGGAAGGGCTGCCAGCGAACTGCGCAAGATCGTCGGCTCGATGAAAACGTCACCGTGACGCAACCATAGATTGCGCCTCCGCCGATCCTTGCCGGCCTCGAATTCAGCCTGCAGTTGATCGCGCGGGGCGCCATCATCATTCTCGCCGTCGCCGTCAACCAGAACCGGAGGACGTAGCATGACCAAGAAAACTCTCGGCTGCACGATCATCGGCACCGTGGTCGCCCGTCCCGAGACGCGCGAAAAACTGTTCAAGATCCTATCGAGTTTCGTGACGCCGACGCGCAGCGAGCCCGGCTGTGTGAACTATGACTTCCATTGCGATGCGGACGATCCGAACACGTTTGTATTCTATGAGAATTTCACCAGCCCCGAGGCGCTTGAGAGCCATCTCGCCATGCCCTACCTGAAGCCGCTGATCGACCACGCCGATGAGCTGCTGGCCAAGCCCGTTGCGATCCGGCATCTGCGCATGTTGAGCGAATTCGATCGCGGCGGTTAATTAGTATAGCCGCTGGCGCCGCCATGGTCACACGGTGGCGCTGGACTTGGCGAGGTGCGGCGCCAGCAACAGCAGGTCGGCCTCACTCAGCCGATCACGGGCGTTGAGCTGGTGCCAATAGGGATAGATGAGCGGTTGCAGGCTCACCGCGTCGAGCCGCGCGCGCTCCTCGGCGGTCAGTTCGAGATCGGCAGCGGCGAGGTTGTCGGCGAACTGCTCCTTCGTCTTGCCGCCGACGATCACAGTCGTGATGCCGGGCCGCCCAAGCAGCCAGGACAGCGCCACCTGCGCCGCCGAAACGCCCCGGCCCGAGCCGATTTCGACCAGGGCATCGACGATGTTCCACAGCCGGGTCTCGTCGCGGATCGGCGGCTCGGTCCAGCCCGCGAACTGGCGGGTACCGGCGGGCGTCGCCTGATTGCGGCGATGCTTGCCAGACAACAGGCCGCCGGCGAGCGGCGACCAGACCATCACGCCGAGGCCCTGGTCAATCGAGATCGGCAGCAGCTCGTACTCGGCGTCGCGCGATTCCAACGTGTAGTGGATCTGCTGGCAGACGAAGCGGGCAAGCCTGTCACGCTCGCTGGCGGCGAGCGCCTTCATAGTGTGCCAGCCGGAGAAATTCGAGCAGCCGACGTAACGCACCTTGCCCTGCCGGACCAGAGTGTCGAGCGCCTCTATCGTCTCCTCGATCGGCGTCACGCCGTCACGCTCGTGGAGGAGATAGAGGTCGATCACGTCGGTCTTCATGCGCCGCAAGCTGGCCTCGCAGGCGCTGATCAGATAGTGGCGCGACGATCCGCCGTCGTTGGGGCCCGGTCCCATCGGAAAGCGCTGCTTGGTGGCGATCAACAAGCCGTTCCTGCGCGGACCTCCAATTATTTCGCCGAGAATCTCTTCGCAGACACCGGCAGAATAGACGTCGGCCGTATCAATCAGGTTGAGGCCAGCGTCGAGGCACTGGTCGACCAGGCGGCGGGCATCGTCGACACCAACCTCGCCGACCATCTTGGACCAACTCTTGCCGCCAAAGGTCATGGTGCCCATCGTGATCGTCGAGACTTTGAGACCCGACCGACCGAGCTGGCGATACTTCATGGCGATCCTCCCGATTTTTTGATGCCGACGGAACATACAAGCGGTCAGCCACAAACGCCACCGCGCGCTCCGTCGGCGCCGCGCATGAACTCTGTAGTTTAGGCAGCGCCCCGTCTGTCAGGGCGGTCGAGAGAGCGTCCAGCCTGCCGGCTGCACGAAACGGGTCGCGTCGCCTCGACGTCGAGCCGCTCGGAAGGCGCCAGCGCCGCGACTCTGGTCGAAATCTTGCGGGTGGCCCTGAACTTCGCCACCAGTCACGAGCAACTCGCTACCTGCTCCGGATAGAACTGGGACCTCGCCGATCAATCGTGCTTTTTTCAACACATTGACGGTTCGCAATGCAGAGAAAGCTGCCATTGGCCTCATCTCGTGAACAACACCGGGATCATCAAGAATGCGTGGCCGCGGGACCTCAGTCAACGGACATTGAGTGGGGCGGGCTCGGGTTGGAGAGTGCGGATCATTGATCTGAAGTCAGCGAATTGGCCGAAAACCGACCGTCGACAGGCCGTCGAGATGGAGCGAAGTAACAACATTTCAAGAGCCACTGTTCACTCTGATCAGCACCGTTGTGAGCGGGCGGTCTCAGAATGTCGTTCCGTCGGAGACGATCTGGATTGATGGCTGGCCACCTTGGCGTCTCAGATTGGCTATCTTGCGTCCCGCGCTCCACGTGCCTCCTTGCAGCAGCGAAGCGAGCGGCATGGCTCCCGCCGGCATGCCCAACTCGGCGCGCACAAGAGGGGCCAGCCGGTCGATAAGTGCAATGGTCAGAGCCCGCCATTCGACAATCAGAGGTGAACCCGCCTCGTGGGCCTTCGCCAGATCATCGGGTGATCTGGGTTCGACCACCCCGAGGTCGACGAACAGACCGCCGTTGCGGTACTCGGCCAGCCCTGTCAAGCCATCCATGTCCGTCACGCTGATGCCGGCTGCCTCGCTCGGCTCGATCAAGGAATAGGTCAACCATTGCGACAACTTGTGAAACGGGACGATGCCGCGTTCGGCATTCGTGTCCCACCTCGGATAAGGCCAGGCATCGCCAAGCCCTACGCCATCGATGACGATTCGGCTCGGCCAGATCGGACCGAGCCCATTCAGGACCAGGCGCAGCAGCAGGGGCGCCGGAATGCCCGATGCGGGATCGGCGCTCTCGGCGGCCTTGTCGAAGAGGTGGCCGGGCCGCACGGTGCCGTCGCGGTGGAACCATGTCGCGGCAGACTGGCAAACGTGGCCAAGGCGGTTGAGCAGCGCCACCCTGCCCTCCAGTCCGGC
>JANMVX010000218.1:0-10485 GCA_031393505.1 Hyphomicrobiaceae bacterium
CGTGGGTCGCCCTCTAACAGCACGGCACGCTGCACGAAGGCGACCCACGGGTCGCCCCTACGCCTGCAAGGAACATTGATTTATGGCTGAGCTGCGCTCCTTCATCTTCCTCGACCGGCTGCAGCCGCAGACGCTGTGCGCGCTCGCCAGCTGGATCAAAGGTTCGCTGCCGCGCGCCGATGTGGCCGCGCAGATCATCGAAGTCGCGCCGGGGCTCGACATCGAGGGCCTGACCGATATCGCCACCAAGAGCGCCGAGGTGCAGTGCGGCATCCTGATGGTGGAGCGGCAGTTCGGCTATCTCGAATTCCACGCCCGCTCGACCTCGGTGGTGCAGGCCGCCGCCCAAGCGGTGCTCGATGCGATCGGCGCGCGTGCGGAACAGGCTGTGCGGCCACAAGTGCTGGCGTCAAAAATCATGACGCGGATAGATCATCAGCACGCGTTCCTGATCAACCGAAACAAGTCGGGATCGATGATCCTGGGCGGCCAGTCGCTCTATGTGCTGGAGATGCAACCCGCCTCCTACGCTATCCTCGCCACCAACGAGGCGGAGAAGGCGGCGAACATCACGGTGGTCGATTACAAGATGATGGGGGCGACGGGGCGCGTGTACCTGGCCGGCGACGAGGCCGAAATCCGCAACGCGCGCGAGGCGGCCGAAGAGGCGCTCGGCCGGATGGGAGCGCGCTGATGTTCAACCATGCTCCATCCAAGTCACCGGTGTCATCCTCGGGCTCGTCCCGAGGATCCATCGTGCCGCGGGCGCTGGCGTATGCGGAGAAATGGATCCTCGGGACGAGCCCGAGGATGACACTCGCGCGCGTTCCGACATGGGAGCGCCAGTAAATGGACACTTCGCTGCGCTCCATGATTCGCGACGTGCTGGCCGAAGAAATCGGCAAGGCCAAGGCGCAGGGGCTCTTGCCGGCCGCAACTGGCGCCGCGCCGAAGCCGAAAGTGCGTGAAGAGACGGTCAGCATCCGTAGCGATGGTGAACTCTCGGCGTTCGTCGCGCGTCTGGCCGACATCCTGAAGGATGCTCGCTCGCGCGAGGAGATCGAGAAGGGGCGGTGGGTGTTCCACCTCGGCACGGCGAACGGAGGTCCCGGAACCGGCTTGTCGCAAGCTGTTGCAAGTCTCGCCACGTCGCCCGCTGCCCCCGTACCCACCGCCGCTCGCATCGACACCGGCATCGTCAGCGAGCGCCAGATCGAAGCCTTGCCACCCGGCACCACACGTCTCATCGTCGGCAAACCGGTACGTTTCACACCGCTCGCCAAGGACCGCCTGCGCCTGCGCGGCATTACCATCGAAAGGATCGGCTGATGCTGAAGGGTCGTGTCAAAGGCCGCTACTGGTCGAGCAAGCGTCTGGCCACGCTGCCGCAAGGTCCGCTCCTGGAAATCGTCATGGACAACGGCCGGACACTGATCGCGCTCGACCCGCTCGGCTGCGCTGAAGGCGAGTTGGTTCTCGTGACGACGGGATCGGTCGCCGCGCGTTACTTCGACAAAGCGAACGTGCCGATTGATGCGATCATCGTCGGGAGTTTGGATGAAAAATAGGGATGAGGAATGAGGTATGAGGGATGAGTGCAGCACGCCTCATCCCTCATTCCTCTTCCCTCATCCCTCACTTGAAACCGGAGCACGACCCAAAAATGTCCAACCAAGCCATCGGCATGATCGAAACCAAGGGCTATGTCGCCGCGCTCGCGGCCGCCGACGCCATGGTGAAAGCCGCCAATGTCACCATCGTCACGCGCGAGCAAGTTGGTGACGGGCTGGTCGCCATCGTCATACGCGGCGATGTCGGAGCGGTGAAAGCCGCCGTCGAAGCGGGCGCCGAGACCGCCAACCAGGTCGGCGAACTCATTTCCACCCACGTCATCCCGCGCCCGCATCCCGATCTGGCCAACGTCTTCACCTCCATCAAGCAAAGCTGAGGTTGGCAATTTCTCCGCCGAGGGCCGCGCGCAAACGGCGCGCCGGCGGCCTCTTCATGTCAAGCTCGGCGCCGTTTCTCAACATACGGAGACTGACGATGAGCAACCGGATCACCCGCAAAGCGCGAAGCAAACAAAAATGACCGACCTTCGCGTCTACTTGCCCATCGACGACCTGCAACCGCAGTTTGCGGCCTACCTCGCCTCGCCCATCCGCGCGCGCGGATACCCGCCGATCCAGGGCGACAACAGCCTGATCATCGAGGTGGCGCCGGCGCTGGCGATCCACCGCATCGTCGATCTGGCGCTGAAGGCGGAGCCGGATCTGGAGCCTGGCATCCTTTATGTCGAGCGCCAGTTTGGCGTGCTCGAACTGCACGCAAAGGACAGGGCCCTGGTGGAGCGGGCGGGCGCTGCGATCCTGCGCGGGACTGGCGCCAACGCCGCCGATCAGCTCGCCCCAACCACGCTCTATGCCGATATCATCGAGCGCGTTGCCGACCAGCACGCCATCATACTCAACCGCTCGCGCGACGCGTCTATGATCTTGCCGGGGCAGTCGCTCCTGCTCTACGAAATGGCCCCCGCGCTGTTCGCCGCCATCGCCAGCAACGAGGCCGAGAAAGTCTCGCCCGACATCACCGTCGTCGACATCCAGATGATCGGCGCCTCCGGCCGCATCTTCCTCTCCGGCACAACGGCGGACCTGAAGCGCGCCCGCGACCGCATCGACCAGTGTCTGGCCGGCATCAAAGGCCGCAAGGGAGTTTAGGAAAGGTGATGGCGGAACTGCTTGCTCCTCCTCTCCCCCTTTTTCAGGGGGAGAGGAGACCGCGTCTCGAAGGCGGCCTCTTCGCCGCCAAGAGCCACGCGGTCGGTGAGGGGCAGACGCTTGCTCCGTCCCTCTCACCACCGGTACAGAGCAAGCGGCGGCCCCTCATCTGTCGCTGATTCCGTCGCGCTGACGCGCCCACTCTTGTTTTTGCGCGTCCGCGCAAGGGAGCGACATCCTTTCCCCCGCGAAAAGGCGGGGGAGAGGAGTAGACACAGCGCCCGCTCGCGGAGTGCCCAAAGTCATGCTCTTGGCAGACCTATCCAAATATGCTGCATAGGTACGTTGGGGAAATCTGGCGAGGGCGCAATGCTGTTTGGCGTACGGGTCTTTATCGGCGTGGTGTTCGGCCTCATCGGCCTGTCGTTCCTGGCCGTGACCGGGGCGCTCATTTACGAGTACCGCGACGTCGAGTGGTTTCCGATCGCCACGTTTTACAGCCATCTGTTCATTTTCTTCCCCATCTTTGGCATCGTGGCGCTCTTTGCCTTCTACTTCCCCGCCGTCGTTTTTCTCGACATGTACTGGCGGCATATTCCGGGCGGAAAGCTGCGCTTTCTGATCGGCGCCGCCGTGGTGGCCGCACTCTCCTACGGCATTTCCCACGCCATGCTGCAGGGCACGCAACGGTCCTTGTTCGAGGTGCCGGTGGCGCGGCTTTTGGCTGATGTGGGCGATCCGCCGAACTGCAACGGGGCGTCTGAGCCCTGTGTCCGCCTGCCTGGTCTGACCGGGTTGAAAAACGTGCGCCGTATGAGCCAGCGACGCATCGGTCTCAGTGATCTGGTGCGCAATTGCACGCCCGATCCGCTGATCGAACCGATGCCTGAGAAGCAACCTAAGCGCTACTGCTTCGTCTCGACGGCGGCCACTTCGTCGCCAATCCTGACAACGGACGCCGAATGCTGCCGGGCGCAAGCGGCCTACATGGCCATGACGAACGAGGATTCGCAGCAAACGCGCTCGCTGACGGGCTACGTGCAGGGCTGGACGCTGGGCCTGAAAGTGTTCTTCCTGCTGACGTTGGTGGCCATCAGCGCCATGCTGGCCTTCCGGCGCAAACGGCTTGAGCAGCACTACCGGCCGCATATGGGCAACATCGAGAAGGGCGTGCTGGTCGGCGCGCTCGCCATGCTGTTCTTCCCGGTCATGAACCACGCCTTCCTGCAATCGGCGGCGATGCTGGATGTGGCAGGCGGCAGCAACAACTATCGCGGCCCGGCGCCCATTATCAGTTTCCTGTTCGGCGGCTGGGCGCTGACTCTGCTGTTTTTCTTCTATCGCCGCCGCGACAAGCAGATGGAGTTTCTCGGCCGCATCGGCGGCGTGGTCGCCTCCGGCATCGCCATCCTGAAGTACGACCTCATCATCTCATATTTCGTGCGTTACGCCGGCTCGGGCGCCAGTCCGAACGACATCTGGGTGTTGGTCGCGATAGCGCTTGCCTTGTTGCTGGTGCTGTTCATGAAGACCAGCGACGAATTCGTCGGCGCCAAGATTTTTGGCGCGGTCGCGGCGGCCAAGATCGCCACCGACGCCATGGCGGCAACGCGTCCCGGCCAAGGCGGCACTCAGATGACCGATAGTTCTCCTCTACCCGATTTCGATACGCCCGCTCCCAAGAAATGAAACGGGGCCGGCGTGAGCCGACCCCCTTATGTCTTCTAGCCGCCGCGGCGCCGAAACCTCGACAGGACGGCCAAGCCTGACACGCTATTTACATGGCGGTCGTTGGTGATTGATGAGTTGGAGAACCTGCCAGGTCCGCCACTCGCAGAGCCGAAGCGCTCCGTCGGTACAGGAACAGTTTTCCGTGCGAAGCCTCGTAGAAACCCCAGACAAACGCTTCAGCATAGGTCGGCTCCATCGATAGAGGTCAATGGACTCAACGCCAACTCGTAACACCTTGAACGCGCTACAAATCGTACACCACGCCTTACTGCGCGGCGTAATAGGATGATAGCTGAGTTTTGCGACAAATGTGTGCTTGAATTGTGCGGCTGGTTACCATCGGGTTAGCCTGATGCCCTGTTGTAACAGGAGGTTACCAGATTCGTTTTGGCCCGGGTGGCATTTGTAGGGGCGACCCGTGGGTCGCCCACTCACGGCACGGTTTGCTGCACGAGGGCGACCCACGGGTCGCCCCTACCCATCAACCGTTGCGGCCTATCAATGCGCCGGCAACTCGGCGACCTTATTGGCCGACTGCACGGCCTTCTGCACCTTCTCGAAGGCGCGCACCTCGATCTGGCGGATGCGCTCGCGGCTGACGCCGTGCTTTTCCGACAGCTCTTCGAGGGTCGACGGTTCGTCGCGCAGGCGGCGGGCTTCGAAGATTTCGCGTTCGCGGTCGTTCAGGCCGGTCATGGCCTTCTTCAGGTAGGCTTTGCGGCGCGACAGCTCTTCCGTTTCGACCAGGATGGTTTCCTGGCTCTCGGCCGGGTCCACCAGCCAATCCTGCCATTCGGCGCCTTCGCCATCGGCGCGCATCGGCGAGTTCACCGAGAGGTCGCCCGACAAGCGCCGGTTCATCGAGATGACGTCTTCTTCCGGCACGGCCAATTTGTGCGCGATGGCCGCGACCTGATCGGGGCGCATGTCGCCGTCTTCGAGCGCCTGCACTTGGTTCTTGGCCTTGCGCAGATTGAAGAACAGCTTCTTCTGCGCCGCCGTGGTGCCCATCTTGACGAGGCTCCAGGAGCGCAAAATATACTCTTGAATCGAGGCGCGGATCCACCACATGGCGTAAGTCGCCAAGCGGAAGCCTTTGTCGGGATCGAAGCGTTTTACCGCTTGCATCATGCCGACGTTGCCTTCGGAAATGACCTCCCCGATCGGCAGCCCATAGCCGCGATAGCCCATGGCGATTTTGGCGACGAGACGCAAATGCGACGTCACCATCTTCTGCGCCGCCTCGGGATCCTCATGCTGCTGCCAGCGTTTGGCCAGCATGAATTCCTCGTCCGGTGTCAGCATGGGAAATTTGCGGATTTCGGCCAAATACCGCCCAAGACCCGTACCGCCGGACTGGATGACCGGCATATTGTTAGTCGCCATGATCGTCGCTCCCTCGTTTGACACGCGCCAAACACCAGAGACCACGGGGAGTGGCCCCTGAAAACGCACTATTTCTCGATAGCCCCGTGTGAAACGCGTGAGATGCGAACTAGTTCACGCGCAACACGTCCCATAATGCAGCGATATCAGATGGGAGGGGGCTTTCGAATTGCAAGGGCTTGCCGCTTCGGGGGTGTTCAAAGCCAAGCCAGGTGGCGTGCAGGGCTTGGCGGTTCAGCGCCTCCAGAGCCGCCAATTGAGGTTCGGACAGGCGCGATTTGCTGGCGGAAAACCCCGTCCCGTAGGTGGCGTCGCCCAAAAGCGGATGGCCGATATGCGCCATGTGCACACGAATTTGATGCGTGCGGCCGGTTTCCAGCACGCAGCGCACGAGGCTGGCGAGCGGGCGGTTGTCCGATCCCACAGCCGTTTCCAGCACCTCGTAATGCGTCGCCGCCGCCCGTCCCTGTTCACCGGTGAGTACGGCCATGCGTGTCCGGTTGGTGGATTTTCGGCCGATCTGGGTGGCGATGCGTCCTGAGCGGGGGCTGGGCTCGCCCCACACCACGGCGAGGTACGCCCGCTCCATGCGCCCGTCCGCACCATGGGAGGCGAACTGCTCTGAGAGCGATTTGTGAGCCGCATCGGTCTTGGCGATAACCAGCAGGCCGGACGTGTCCTTGTCCAGCCGGTGCACGATGCCGGGGCGCTTGACGCCGCCGATGCCGGCAAGACTGTCGCCGCAATGGGCGATCAGCGCATTGACCAGCGTCCCCTCGGCGTGGCCGGCACCTGGATGCACCACCAACCCAGCAGGCTTGTCGAGCACCAACAGCGATGTGTCTTCATAGATCACATCCAAAGGAATGGCCTCGGCTTGCGGCACAGCCGGCTCGGGCGGCGGCACCACCAGCCGATAGGTCGCCCCCGGTTTGACCTTGTGGCCGGGCTCGCCTATCGCTGTGCCGTTCTCGCGCACATGCCCGGCCTTGATCAGCGCCTGCAGGCGGGTGCGGCTGATGTCGGGCAGTTTGGCCTGCAGCAGGCGGTCGAGGCGGACACCGGCGTCTACGGCATCCGCTACCAGCGAGCGCAGGTTGGCATCGGCGACATCGGCGGGAGCGGCGGACGACATGGTGGATCAACAACGTGATGCGGGCGGTTATACGCCGGGGCAGATCAAAACCCTGAAAATCGCCATCGGCATCATGACGACGGCAATTGTGGTTGGGCTGGCGGTTCTCGTGTTGACCTTCGCCTATCGGGCGTCCGGCGGCAAGCGAGCAAGCGTTCCCGCGGCCGGCGCTAAGGTCGATCTGGCCACCCTTTATCCCGGCAGCGGTCCGGTCGCCCAGGCCACGTTGCCGCCGGGCGGCCATGTCGTGTCGGTGTCGGCCTGGGGCGAGCGCCTTGTGCTCGTCATTGAGGATGCCGGCGGCTCCAGTCTGTTGGCGCTCGACCCCAAGACCGGCCGCATCGAACCTCTGGCGCGGTTGAATGCACAACCCTGGTGAAGGGTAATGCAATTCAAGGTTGTAGAGCGCCAATACACAGGTCAAGTTTTCCAAGCATCGACAGTCAGCAGACCTGCGACCTTGCGCCTGTGGGCGATACAAACATTGAGCTTGGTTGGATAATCATTTAGTCTCCCCCAAAATAGTCTGGGGGAGTGTTATGGCCGCTGTGTCCGAGTTCAAGTATCGCGCGTTTTTGTGCAATGCCTATGGCGATGAAACCAGCGCCACCGCGCTTTTGAAGCGCATCAAGGGCTACCGTCTCGACGGCGATTTCGCCATGCGCGCCAAGCTGGCTGGCCCCAAGGACGGTTCCGGCCGGGCCAGGCTCAAACCCATTTACACCGCACGCTATCTGTCGATGAGCGGCACGTCGCTGCCGGCCGACGTCGTCAAGGCGCTCGATGCCTCCTCGGCCCTGGTCGTCATCTGCACGTCGATGGCTTCGGGGGATCGCGCGGTCGGCGAGGTGGTGCGCTATTTCAAGCACCGCCATCCGGACCGGCCGGTGCTTCCTGTGATCCCCGAAGGGTCGTTCGGCACAGGCCTTCCGCCGGCTCTGCGCTTCGCCATGAACCCCGACGGCACCATCGGTCGCGATCCTATCAAGACCGACGTGATCGACCTGCGCGAGACGGCTGATGGCAAGTCCTTCGGCATGGCCAGGGTGGCGTCCGGCCTGCTGGGACTTGAGGATGCGAACGCGCTCTACAGGCACGCCCATGTCCGGGATTCCCGGCGCAGTCTGCGGACCTGGACGGCAGGGCTCGCCGCCTTGGGATTGGCGCTGGGTGGCGCCGTTGTCTGGGGCGAGACCAATCGGCAGAGGGTCGATTTCGAACACAGCTACGGTTTGACTCAGGCCAAGCTCGCCACAGACCAAACCGCGGCGGCGGAGTCTGGCCGCAAAGAAGTGGTCGAGCTGCGCAAGCTGATCGACGCCAAAGCCCAGGAAGCGGCCGCGCAGCAGAAGTCGGGTGGCGAGCAAAACGGCCAGGCGGCGCAGCTGCGCAAGGAGGCCGATGACCTTCGCAAACTGGTGACGGCGGAACAGAGCCGTTCCGGGCAGGTTCAGTCCGAGGCCCAGGGCCTTCGCAAGGCGGCAGTTGAGCGGGACGCGGTCATTGCACAGTTGCGCAAGGACATCGACGGACTGCGAACGGCGGCCAAGGCGGCGGACGCCAAACTGGCCGTGGCCCAGCAGCCCAAGGTGGATGCGGGCGCTCAGGACAAAGCTGCGGCCGATCAGCTGGCATTGATCGCAAAGTTGCGGCTGGACGTTGAGGACCAGCGCAAGGCGGCGGCATTGCAGACTGGCGTGGCCGAGCAGCGCGGACGGGAAAGCGAACAACTCCTGCTGACATCCGCCACCCGGTTCCACCTGATCGAAAGCCTGCGCAAAGAACTGGACGAGCAGCGCAAGGCGACCTTGATCCAGAACGGACTTGCTGAACAGCGCGGCAAGGAAGCGGCGCAGCTTCGGCTCGCATCCGGCGACCAGAGCGGCCTCGTTGAACGGCTGCGCAAAGAGGTCGACGACCAGCGCAAGGCGACCGAGATCCAAAGCAGCCTTGCCGAACAGCGCCGGAAAGAGGCCGAGACGCAAAATCTCGCGCTGGGCCTGCAACTTGGATTGATGGACCAGTTGCGCAAAGATGTTGAGACGCAAAAGAAGCTGGCGGCGGATCAATCGGCGCTCTCGGCGCAGCGTCTCGCTGATGTGGACGCCCTGCGAAAAGGCGTAGACGAAACCAAAGCGCTGGCCGCCAAGCGTGGCCAGGAGACCGAAGCGCAGCGTGCGGCTGCCGAGAAATTGCGCATGGACAGCGACAAGCAGTTGGCGACGCATGATGAAAACGCTGACGCGCTTGTTCTGACCATGCTTCAGGCCATGCGCGGCCACCCTGATCTGATCGGGAAAGTCAGCGACACGCTGCTGAGTTCCATCGAGCGCCGGGCGAGTGATCATGTGGACGACCGGGCGACATCTGCCGACAGCCTGCGCCGGCAGGCCGCCATTTTCGACGAACTGGCGGTGTTGCATGCCTCGCGCGGCAATACCGTGGGACGCGCGGTTGCGGTGCAGAGGTCGTTGGACGCGTCGCTTCGGCTGGCGGAAGTCGACCGGGGAAGTCCCGCGGCACTGGGCGCGCTCGCCAACTCCTACAGTCGCGCCGGAGACTTGAACGTCGCCAAGGGCGATCTGTCTCAGGCGATGAAGTCCTACCAGGCCGCTGTCTTCCTGCGCGAACGGGTCGCTGGTGCGGACGCCAAGAATGGCGACGCCCATCTCGCCCTTGCCAAGGCTCACGAAGCCATGGGCCGCCTGCGGACATCTCAGCGCGACACCCCCGGCGCCCAGGCGTCCTACAAAGCCGCCCTGGCCGCAGCCTTGCGGCTGCCCGAACCTGGGCTCAGTGAAACCGGCCACGTCACCTATGTTATCGCGTTGCACCGCAGTCTGTTGCAACTCGGCGACGATCCGCAGGCGCACCGCGGCGACATTGCTCGGCTCATTGCGGACTTGAAGACCCGGGGCGTGATTGTGTCGGCGCCAGCCAAGGGCGCCTCGGCGGCCAAAGTGGCGACGGCGCCGTCCGACGCACCAAGCGACTCCGCCGTGGTCGCCACAAAGCCGGTGGTCAAGCACCGCCGGCCGGCCCGGAAAAAAGTCGATCCGGCGGCGACGGCGTCGATTTTCGGAGGCTAGCCGATGCCAGCGTTCTTCGCTTGCCCGTGACCCGCGGATGTGGCTATAGAGAGCCCATCCAGCGAGCACGCCCCGTTCGTCTAGTGGCCTAGGACACCAGCCTCTCACGTTGGGTACACGAGTTCGAATCTCGTACGGGGCGCCAATTGCGAACAAAACTGCGAACCCCGGGTGTGGGGCCGCCGTTCGCCAGCACGGCCTGCTCCAAAACGTCCTTCCGGCCCTGTATCCTGATCTGGTGGTCGTCGACCTTGATGCGGTCGACGATGGAACCGATATAGGCCTTGCGGAACGGGATTTCGCCCGACGTCAGTTTTTCACGCATGAGTTGGCCAAAGCGGTCGACCGCGTCGGGCGTGATGTCGACGGCGGGGCGGGTGCCTGAGGTTGCCCTTTGCATGGCGGTGTGGGCGCGGTCGCGGTC
>JANMVX010000220.1:0-23274 GCA_031393505.1 Hyphomicrobiaceae bacterium
CCTCAAGGAAAACCGTCGTGACCGCCGCTTGGCCGAAAACCAGAACGGCAAGCGCCGCGTGGTCGTCATCGCTCGCGAGCGCAAGGGCCGCACCATCACGACCGTAACGAAAACCGAGGCGGAAGGTGTCGCTTTCGTAAAGGCTGTTGTTTCTGCCAACGCCGAAGTTCACGCCGACGAAGCCACCCATTGGGACGCGTTGCACGCCAAATTCTTGACGATGCGCATCAATCACAGCGAGGCATATTCGAAGGACGGGGCCTGCACCAACCAAGCCGAGAGCTTTTTATCTCGCCTTCGCAAGATGGTGGAATGCCAGCACCACCACGTTAGCCCCCAGCATCTGCACCAGTACGCGACCCATGCCGCATGGGCTGAAGATCATCGCCGGGAAGACAACGGGCAGCTTTGCCACCGAGCGCTTGGGCTGGCTCTGGCGCATCCAGTCAGCCGGGAGTGGAAGGGGTATTGGCAGCGGAGCAGCGCCTAACTCCCGTCCTCCGGATATGACCACGGGGATTTCATAGACAGCCGCCTGTCCAAATAGGCGACATGGGTCGGGACAAGACGTTCATCCTGTCCGACGCCGGCCACGATGACGTGATGGCCGTTTGGGGAAACAATGCGCGTGAGCGGCATAGGACGGCCGCTCTTTGTCGTGCGATACCCGGTTTGGACGGCGCAGCCTTCCTTGGCCGCCCACGTCAAATAAGTGCTCAACGTAGGATGACCGCCAAACGGGTACGCTGCCATCTAGTTCACGCGCAAAGTGCAAGTTCGACCATGCCATGATCAGTAGCACGACTGGTGAAGGAAGACCTCTTTTCCCACATATCAGCAAAGTGCTTGGGTGCGGGGCCGATGCCTTCGAAGGCTTCTTTGCCTTTCGAGCGGGTGTAATCGCGCTCAGCCTCAATCGTCGCGTCGATTCGGTCTCGCAGCTCTTCCAAGTCGTCAGCTTGTGCGCAAATATCGTATTCTAGGCACTGAGCGACCCAGGCACCGCCGTCGTTGAAGACGATGATTCGTATGGCCGTTTCGCTCTTGTCGTTCATTGCCGATCCTCCTGTAAACAGCCAGCCTAATGGTTCACGGTGGCCAATACAAATGAAGATTCGCTTACCACTAGCTGGACTGGTCGTTGAGGTAAACGTTTGTCAAGTGGAATTGTTGCATGATAGCAACCAGACGAGCTGCCCGTTCTCACCGCCACTCTTGGCCACGCCTTGCTGCCTCAGCAGCTTAAACGCCTTCCCGACTCGCTTGACCATATCGTTCCGCATGGCGCGGTCGCGCGGGTCTTTCCCTTCCTGGCCCATGATTTTCTCCGCCATATCGCGAGCCGTGACCGGCTGGCCATTGGCCTTGCGCAGTTCGTCGATCAGGAACCGGCGCAGCTCGTTGCGGGCGAAGAACACGACCCGGTTGGACCGTGGCCGCATCCCATCCAACGGCTCATCGTATCCCATGGACCGCAGAACGTGATCCAGGCTTTCTATGGTGTTGCCGACGCGTGCCAGTTCCTCACGTAACGACATAGCCTCCCCCATGAGTTCCGAGCGGCGACGAAGCAAACCTGATATGGTGTGATCGTAGGTGTTTGTCATGCCTCATGGTTTACACCATGAAATGCGGCTAACACCATCATATTTGGTTCTTTTGCTACGCAATGCCGCACTTTCCCATTCGCGTGCTGCGCAAACTTGGGGGCTGGGACAGCTACAATGTCACCGAGGACGCCGATCTCGGCATGCGCCTGGCGCGCCATGGCTATCGCGCCCGCGTCCTGGCCTCGCGCACCTATGAGGAGGCGCCTGTGACATTTCGGGCCTGGCTGCCGCAGCGCACGCGCTGGCTGAAAGGCTGGATGCAGACCTACATCGTGCACAGCCGCCGTCCGTCGCGCGATCTGCAGGCGCTGGGGCCATGGCGCTGGCTGGGCATGCACGCGCATTTCGCCGGCATCATTCTCTCCTGCCTGCTCTATCCTTTCAGCGTCGGTTTGGTGTCGCTGCAGCTCTACCAGGGCGAGGCCTTCCGCATGGACGGCAGCTGGATCGAGCGCCTGTTCCTGGCGGCCGCGCTGGTCAGTCTGCTGGCCGGCCACGCCATCGCCATCCTGCACGCCGCCGCCTCGGCCATCGGCCGCAACCGCTGGAGCCTCCTGCTGCAGCTCCCGCTCATGCCGTTCTACTGGCTGTTGATTTCGCTGGCCGCCTATCGCGCCCTCTACCAACTCGCGCGCCAGCCATTCCTGTGGGAAAAGACCACCCATGGCGTGTCGCGCCGCCCCCGCAACACGCCACGGCCGCCCGCCTCAAAGAAGCCCCGCGCAAGGGTGTTGCATTCCTAGCCAAGCTGGGCGATAAGACACGCCTTGGCGCTTGAGCCGAAACGGCTCTAGCTTACTGGATCGCGGGTGTAGCTCAGGGGTAGAGCATAACCTTGCCAAGGTTAGGGTCGAGGGTTCGAATCCCTTCGCCCGCTCCAGTTGCTTTTCAATGAAAACAATAACTTAGCCGTGATGCTCGTGCGCCTTTGGCGGCGAGTGTTTTGAGCTGGGAAGCACATTGGAAGCACCGCGCGGCAAGTCACTCGCAATCGGCGAGTGTCGCGCGAGCGAGCTTGATAAGAGCGGCAACCTCGCGTCGTGCGGCCATTGCAGCGGCTGTGAACTGTCCGGATCGATAGGAGCCGTTGCTATCACCCTCCGGCGCACCGCTACCGGCGGACCCGCCGTGCATCCGGCATCGCATCCGTCCCGACATCTTCGGCGATCGGCCGGGGTTACCCGCACCGTGTCTTGGCGCAACACTTCGCCGCCATTCGGAGACCCAAGGGCTGGCGGCTGTTCCTTTGCATGGGGTTGATTTCAGTTTTCATTGGCACCCCCTCCCACCCCTGTCCCGGCCTGGACAGTCCCGACGATGGCCTGACCACCGGCATGGACATGCACAACTTTGACGACCTGCTCCCCGCCGCGCTGCAACTTGGCCAGCGCCTCGACCTGCATCGTGAAGGTGCGCAGCAGCTTGATCGCCAGCGAACCGGCTGAGTCGACTTGCGGAATTTGATCGACCCATTGGGTGCGGCGTAGAAGGTCCAACGCCATCGAGTGCGTCAGCGCCATCTGGACGGCGAGCATGGCTTGCAACTCGTTTTCGGGCCGCGTGCTGTCGATCACGGCCAGCATGGCGTTGAGCTTGACGGTATCGAGCTTGCCCTCGCCGTCCTGGCAGGCGCGGATCAAGTGGTTGAGCTGTGCCGTCGGAAACGCGATGCCGCTGGTGCCGAAGGCGTCTTCGAGTCGGCTGATCCAGCCTTGGGCATCGGAGTGTTGCGGGCCGATTGGCCCCAGCCTGCCGTCCTTGCCTTGCCGGGTCTGGACCGTGAAGCGCGGCGCGCGGACCGAGACGCGCGAGCGCGCCGTGATGATGGCCGCGATCTCCCCGGCGTCGGGCGGTGGCAAGGGGTGACGTTGGTCTATGCGCCGAGTGTCCATAAGCCTGACGCCGCGCGCGGACCCCGGCGGAAACGCTGGGACGCTCAGTGATTCGCCAGGCAAGATTGCGGCATAGGAGAGCAGCGGCGTTCGAGCATTTTCTGGGTCCGTCATCGCGAATTGCCATGGAGCCTAAAAAGTCAAATCGCCCGAAGTCGACCGTCGGAGATTGGCAGCCAGCCAGTTGTCCAGGTCCTCTACGCGGTAGACAACGCGGCGGCCGATCTTGGAGTAGACCGCGCCGCCGCCATGTAGGCGCAGTTTCTCGAAAGTCGATGCGGAAGATCGGCAATAGGCGGCCGCTTCTACCGTATTCAGGAGTCGCTGCAGACTTTGGGAGTGCTCAGGCATGTCTTTGACCTCAGGGATGGCGCCGAGCTATCTCGGCCAGGCCCCGGCAAGGTCTCACAATCACGCCAGAAAGTTTGCGGGCAATTCCCTGCAATTGCGGGCAATGCGCGAACTACACCTCTTCGAGGCAGAGCAGCACGCGCAACTTGTCCTGAACGGTCTTTTCTTCAGGCAGGTTTTCCCAACGTTCGGCAGCCCAATCGAGCAATCGCCGGGCAAGTTCGCTGATGTTCGGTTCTGTTGGAATCTCACCAGCACGCTGCTTGCGGAAAAACTCAGCGAACAGCTCGTCCCAATTGTAAGTCGGCTTGCGACCAGCCCGCCGAGGCTTGCGCTTGACTGTCTCGGCGATCTCGCCGTCGGTTGCCTGGGTCGATTGTGAGATCGCCTCCGGGATCTTATCGGTCGCCTTATCGCGTTCGACAAAGATCCAGAGCGCGCCATTCTCAGCCGGCGCTGGATCGAAGTAGTCGTTTGGGTTCACCCGGCATGTTTCGAACCTGGACCAAGCAAACTCAGTGTTCCAGAAGTGCCATGGCTGGGCGGTCAGATCGCCGCCAGCGAACTCCCTCGTTGCGGATTTGAGCACTCCAGTCTTGAAGGCGTTTTCGACTGCCTCGCAGGCGCGCCAGAAACGGTAGTATTTGGCCTGGGCGACGCTGATCTGGTTCGCAATGATTTTTCGCGCGATCGACCATTCTGCTTTCGACGGAATATCGAATGGGCCGCCCATGAGTCCCGTCGGTTGCCGATCGCCGTAAGGACGGTCGCCCATCGTCAATGCATCGGCTGCCTGATGGATTTGGGTCATCGGCGTGTAGATGCTGAGATCTTCCGAGATCGGTTTCGGAATGTGCACGGCAGGGTCCAGATCGTTCCATTCTGTTCCTGCCATGATGGCACCGGCTCGCAGAATGAGCCGCCCGACAAACTCATGGTCCGGCGTATCGCCCGGCCAGGTCTGCGGGCTGCTCCAGAAGCGCTCGCGGGGCGAACGGTTGTCGTACTGGCTCAAGGCGCTCATCAGCAAGGTCGGCCTCCTAACGCGGGACAAAGGGGCAACGGCCCGATACATGAGAACCGATTCGGGTGCTCGCGGGGCCTTACGGCGGCATTTGCAAGGCTTGCGACGCCCGCCCCGTTGACCTATCTGTCCGTACTTGTCCGCTGCGGCCCGACCTTGTGCGTCGCGGTCCGCGCTACTCGGCAAGGAGATGGTCGACCGACTCGGCAACCAGATCGCAATTTTCCAGAATCCGGCGCTGGATTTCTCGAAGCATCGCGCCGGTGGTGACACCACCGACTACGATCCAACTTGCGGGTCGGGCTGGCCGCTCTTGAATTTTGTCGACGTGGCCACCGCGAAGGTGAGCGTCTACGGCCAGGAGGCGGACGCCGTTCCCCCCGCCCCGAACAAACCGCCATCGGCACCGTGCTATCCGACATGGACGTCGAGATCGGCGCGCTCGACGCCAAATTTGCCAAGGCCGGCGCGGTCAAGCAGGGCATGATGCACAACCTGCTCACCGGACGGATCAGGCTGGTATGAGCACTCTGTCTGTCCGCCAGCCCAAAGATTTGGTACGCACTGCGTACACAATTGACGCCATCCAATGGCGCGCACGCGTGAGCGCAATTGGATTCACGCGCTGCCGCCAGGAGGTTCGGATTGGAATGAGCAGAGCGCCTGTCAAATCCGGGGTGACATGGTGACTGCCGGGTCGAGCCCCGGACACGGGCATCGGACCCAGATCGGCCTAGTCAAACCTTGTTCGGGTGCCGGTCGATGCTCACCTAAAGACTTAGGCATTTGGATTGCGGTTTCACTAGCCGCTGGCGATGAGGCGCTTGAGGTCGGTGAGCTCGCCTTCGCGGCGGCGGTATCCAGTGCGTGCGATGAGGCGGCCAGCGATCTCGGTTTGTTCCTGTGCCTCGGCGCGGGCGGCGGCGGGATTGTCAAAAGTTGTGGCCAAGTCAAGTGCAAAGCGCGCGCGCTCCAACGCGATATCGGCAACGTAAAGTCGCATTTCGTCTCCGGCGATGTCTTCAGCCTCGTCGAGGTCCTCGCGAATTTTAGAGATGATCTCGGCTTCTCCGGCGGCAGCGCGTTTTCGGCGGTGGGCGGCGCGGGCAAGGAGTGCGAGAGGGAGGAATTGATTCTGCCCACCCTTTCGCATCATTTCGACTGCAGCGTTTAATTCATCAGTAGCATCGGCTTGCAAATGTACTTTGACACTTCCAATGCTCAACCACGCAAATCCTAGGGAAATTGCTCCCAGCTTTCGACCCTTAGTAGTATTCGCAAAGCGAAGTTGCGCATTCGCCAGTTCTGCCGCCGCGGCGCTTTTTCCCTCGTGCAAGAGTAACTCTCCAAACCAGTACTCACGCGGCTGTGGCATCGGCGAACCCTTTAATGTGCGAGCTTCGGCGAACAGCTTTCGAGCTTCCACCTCCTGGCCAGAAAGAAAAAATAAAATTGCCAAATCAGCTTTGGTGTGTGCCTTATTTACAATATCGTTGTTGTTGTCGGCTTCTGCTAAGGCTTGTTGGGCTGTCGCAATCGCGTGCGCTACTTCTCCGATCATGACTTGAGCTTCGCCATATTTGCCAAGTAGCCCGACAACATGACCTTTACGTTCGAGTGCTCTGTTCGCCTCAACTGCACGCGACAATGCTTCCGCTGAACTAGTTAGTCTGCCGACAGCCTTGAGGTCGTTCGCTGCTGCGACTAAGAGCCAAGCGCGATCTGCAGACTGCAATGAAGCAATTGGCCTGCCCCACAATTCTTCAAAAAAGTGCGCAAGCACTGCAAGATCGCTACCGTAAGCGCCAATCTGATATATCAAGTATTGTCGATAGCCTCGTCTTATTCTCCGCTTCAATATATTCGAGAATACTTCATTTGCCCGTCCAGCCTTTATACCATGTTGCACCGCATGGAACAGCGGCTGCATCGCTTCGAGCGTGTCGGGCAAATCTGGCGCGGCAACGACATAGTGCCGGTAAAGGATGTCGTGCGCCGATTTGGCGGCCTCTGGCGCCGTCTCGATCAATCGGGCGGCGAAGAACGCACGCACGATCGGGTGAGCCTCGAGTTCTTGAGGGTCCCTCGGGTTCGCGCCAGCGAGCAACTTCAACTTGCGCAGCCGCTCCTTGGCACGGCGCAGTCGTTGAGCGCGTTCGCCCACGTTCAACTCGCGCGACTCGACTCTTGTCGATTTCCACCACCAGGGGCCTGTGATGGTCTTCTCCGTCTCGACGAACAACTCATCCGTCAGCCCTGGGATGCGCTGCGCCAAAAGCTTTTCGACCGCAGGCCCGTCGGCCGGTCGGTCGAAGAGGCCGAGTAGCGACAGCAGCACCCGTTCCGGCCCGCCGCGTCCGGCGCTCGCCCTGTCAGAAGCCAGCTTGTCGAACTGCTCCAGATAGCCGCGCATGACCTTTTCCGCACGCTTGGCTGGAACGATCGTCTTGTCGGTCGCGAGTGCTTCCTCCTCCGCCTTGGTCAACACGATGTTGGCAAAGTCGAACTGGTCGCGATGGCGGATGTCGCCGCCGCACACTTCCGCCAGATAAGAGCCGAGGAGTGTTACCGTTAGCGCGTGACCTTTGACGTCAGCAACGGCGGTTTCGAGGTCCCGTTGCCGCCCGTGCACGCCGAGATCAACAAGCAGCTCCGCGCCCGCCATTGGCGACAGTTCGTCGAGTGGGTGGTCTATCACTAGCGGACCGTGGCCGTCGAGTTCTGGCACTGGCTGGCGTGTAGTCAGCAGCATCAGCCCCGGGTTCAGCTTTGCAAGAATCTTGACCAGTTCCGCGAGGCCCTTGTCCTTGAAGCGACCCTTATTGATTCCGGGTGGGTCCTGCAACGGCTCTAGGCCGTCGAGCAGCAGCAGCACGCGCTCGCGCTGGATCAGCTTCGC
Organism: Hyphomicrobiaceae bacterium; assembly: GCA_031393505.1. Lineage (GTDB taxonomy): Bacteria > Pseudomonadota > Alphaproteobacteria > Rhizobiales > Hyphomicrobiaceae > JANYHF01. Next base: position 7,777 of record JANMVX010000220.1, read on the forward strand.
GAGCTCACGGGCACGCTCGATCGGATCGCGCGGCGGATGGCCCACGAAGCCAAGATCACCCAACGCCTTCGAGATAAAACTGTCGGCATCCGTACGCTTCTGTTCACCAGAACCTTGCGAATAGGCCGACCAGCCGTAAATCCGTTGCGCCCCACCACCACCCGCCGCCAGCAATTCGTTGGCGAAAGTGCCCAGAAGGGCCGATTTGCCCGCCCCGCCGAGCGCGTGCAGAACGACGGCGTTGGTCTTCTTTGGCGTCGTGCTCGCCCAAGCATCGCGCAAAATGTCGAGTTCGAATCCGCGGCCGATGAGCGCCTTCGGCGCGCCAGGGATGTCGCCGAATTCCGGCTCTGCTACCAGCGTCGTGATGGCGTCCTCGGTCGGCACGATCTTGTAGATCGGCTTCGCCTCCACGCGCCGTCGCACTTCCGCTACAATGACATCGAGCTGGGGCTTTTGCTTGGCAGGGTCGCGCCACTGGTTGAAGGCGAGGAAATTCTGGTCACTGAAGCGTTTCGGAATAGCTGCATCATCTGTCCGCAATACCAGTAGACGGCGCAATCCACGGGCCTGAGCCATCTCGTCAGCGACCTCTTCGGGCGCAGTCGCGACCTGCTGGCTCCAGACAGTAACGACGAGCCTGCAATGGTTAATCCGCTGGGCGAGCTGCGGCCGCCACTCCTCGCTAACGAGTTTGGCATCCCACCACACAGTGAGGCCATTTTCCGTGAAGGCCTCGACCAGTATGTCACGGATCTCCGCATCGAGGTGGCGGTAGCTGACGAAGACGTCGTGCGGCTTGAAGCGGACATCGTCGAGGGAAGCGCGCTTGAAATAGGACAACGAGAACTCCATGACTCGGCAATACCGATGGGCTGGATCATATCCGACCGGTGCTCATTTGTGTACGCCCTCACTAAGCACGATCTCGAGGAGCATAGTTGGTCGTGGGTGTCGGTCACCTCAGATCGCTGCCGCGAACATTACGGCACAGACGGAGTGGCCGATGTCTCTGTTATGGCCCGTTGCGCAGATAAGAACGGAAGCGGCCTCGGTGGCCAAGCTACCGTTTGCACCGAGCGCGGTTTCGGAGTGGATCTGTTGCACCCCACACGGCGATCGGCTTTACCCCGGCATTTCGGCAACATCGATGTTGAGCCCGGGCACTTCGTCTGCAGTGGTGCAGGTTTCTCGGATGTCGGCGTGACGGTGGTGCGGCTGGCTGGGGCCGACGTCCGAGAAGCGCCCAGGCACGAAATCGCGTGAGGTGGAACTGCGGCGGTTCAGCGGGCTCTATGGGGATTGAGCCTGGCTCTGACGTCAGAGTGTGGCGTGGGCCGTAGCCGCAAGCGCAGCTTTGGACTCTCGGCGGAGGCGGATTGATGTGATAGTCGGCGTCGGTGCTGCATCTTCGAGCCGATTGCAGATCGATTTGGCGTGGAATCGCATGCGTCGCCGCAGCCGTCACCGGCGCCGGCTAAAAGCCAACGGGTGTGATCGGTGGAGATGCCGGCACGGAGCCTGTGTTCGATCATGACCTATCGATCCTGATCGCTGGTGTCGGCCGGAGCTTGGGTTCGCACCACGCGCCGAACACTTCGATGACGATCATCTGACCGCCGCAGCAAGGGCATGGGCGGGCGTGGACGGGTTGGGTGTCGCCCTCGGCGGCAACTGACGGCGGCTCGACGATTGGCGCGGGCACCGCCAGCAACTCGCGCGCCTTGGCGACATTTGCGGCACGGTGGCCGTTGGCCAGCAGCCCATAGTGCCGGATGCGATGGAAGCCTCGCGGCAGCACGTGGATGAGGAACCGGCGGATGAACTCGGCCGTAGCCAGCGTCATCACCTTGAATCGATCCGGACCATCGACGCGGTAGTCTTTGTTGTTGAACGAGACGGTGTTGGCGTCGGCCGCGAGCAGGCGGCGGTTCGAGATGGCGACGCGATGCGTGTAGCGCGACAGGTAGGCAAGTACGGCTTCGGGCCCACCGAACGGCTTCTTGCTGTACACAACCCATTCGGATCGCAGGAGCGGCGCGAGGAACGCGGCGAAGGCCTCAGCTTCGGCCAGAGTGGCGTGCGCCCCGTAGAAGGCAAGCTTGCCGGCAGCATGCGCGGCAATCAGCATCTCGACGACGAGACGGCGGAACAGTCGCGAGAGCACGCGCACGGGCAGGAAAAAGTTCGGCCGGCAGGCGATCCACCTGGCGCCATACTCAGACAATCCGCCGCCTGGCACGATCATGTGCACATGCGGGTGATGGGTCATCGCCGAGCCCCAAGTGTGTAAGACCGAGGTGAGGCCGACCCTGGCACCGAGATGCTTGGGATCGGCGGCGATTGTCTGCGTCGCCTCGGCCGAGGCCCTGAACAGGATGTCGTAGATCACGGCTTTGTTGGTGTAGGCCAGATCGGAAATCGGCGCGGGCAGCGTGTAGACGACATGAAAGTTCGGCACGGGAAGCAACTCGGCTTCCCGTTCGGCGAGCCATTCGCGTGCGGCAGTACCCTGACACTTCGGGCAATGACGATTGCGGCAGGTAATGGGCGACGCCCATTAGTTGCCTTATGGGCAGTTCCAGCAATGGGGAGTCGATGCGTTCGCGTTCGCGTTTTCCTGTGCATGGCCGCGCTTTTGCTCTCCATAACATAATGCCAGTGCGTCCCGTTGGCTCGGCCACCTTTGGCCAGTCACAAACGGGGACGATCATGTTGGAGACATACTTTCCGGTATCGAAGATGCCGGAACATCTGCGCAGCGGGCCGAGCGGTCCGTACCTTGATGGCTTCGCAGCGGTGCTCGCGCGTCAGGGCTATAGCGCCGATACTGCGGTTCGATATCTGCGGGCGGCGGCACACCTCGGCCATGTCCTGGCGCGGGGCCCGGCATTGCCAGGCGATATCGATCTGCTGGCCTTTGGCAAACATCTTCGCACGTGCCGCTGTTCACGCGCTAAGGGCGGCAGGCGCAATCACCACACCATCTATGGCGCCCGGCTCTTTCAACGGCACCTCGTCGAGATCGGCCGCCGAAGCGACGCTCAAGATTGCTGCCGATCCCAAGCATCTCGGGGCCAGGATCGGCATCACCGCCGTGCTCCACACCTGGGGCTCGGCCATGACGCACCATCCGCATGTGCACATGATCGTACCGGGTGGTGGGCTGTCAGCAGACGGCACCAAGTGGGTCGCTTGCCGGCCGAACTTCTTCCTGCCCGTGCGTGTGCTCTCGCGTCTGTTCCGCAGGCTGTTCTTGTCGATGCTGGCCGAAGCACACGCTGCCGGCCAACTGACATTCTATGGCGATCACGAAGCATTGGCCGATCCAGCTGCCTTTGCCGCCATGCTCAAGCCGCTGCGCAAGATCGAGTGGGTGGTCTATTCCAAGAAGCCGTTTGGCGGGCCCGAGGCGGTGCTGGCCTATCTCTCGCGCTACACGCACCGGGTCGCGATTTCGAACCAGCGCCTGATCGCGGCCGACGCCAACACGGTCACCTTCACGTTCAAGGACTACCGGGTCGAGGGACCAGACCGCTACAAGACCATGACGCTGGCCACGGCTGAGTTCATCCGCCGCTTCCTGATGCACGTGCTGCCCAAGGGCTTCCATCGCATCCGCCACTACGGCCTGCTGGCCAATGGCGGCCGGGCGGACAACATCGCCAGGGCGCGTGCGCTGCTCGGCGTTCCAGCCCCGGCCGAGACGCCAGACCGTGCCGACAATGCGGCGCAGCCGGAGGCGCTGGCACATCCGTGCCCATGCTGCGGCGGACGGATGATCGTCATCGAGATCATCGCACGCTGCGCCACGCCCCGGCATCAGCCAAGCCGCGCTCCTGGCGCGATCAGGATCGATACGTCATGAGCCCGCGTAGCCGCGCTGCCCAACCTCCACACCGTTGTCGCTGCTGGTCCCAGGCCGGTGAGCTACCCGCTTGCTCCGCAGCCGCCGATCAGGCTGTCGAACACAGATCGGCCCGGCCGCAACACGTCGTTGTCACTTCTTCCTGGGCTGCAAGAGCACTCCAAACCGCCTATCGCATGCGCCGCGAACTGGCGACACAGTCGACTGTCGAGAGCGGCGCTCGACTCAAATCCCCATAGCGCCCGCTGCGCCGACGGCGCCAAACTCCCCGCGATTTCGTGCCTTGGCGCTTCTCGGGCGCCGCCGGTCCGTGGCCGTGTTGACACCGTCATCGCGGCGTCCGAGAAACCTGCACATGATGGGACATCGCCGGTGCGACCGGCTATGTTTTAAGGACCCGAATGAGCGGAAGATGTCCGAGGGTTCGCAGGTCCTTCCCCGTCGTTGCTTGGCCATCCAATGTTCGCATGCGCCGATGCAACGCCCCGGGGCAGGTTCGGCCTACTGAACCATGGTTCCAATCCCAAAACTCGAGACATAGCGACCGGCGCCGAGGCAGGCCACCTAGTAGCCTCGGCGGTCAGCCAACGCGGTGGAGGTCGAACTTCTGAGCACCGAGAGTGGGTGGCAAGACTGGGCGCCATCAATCGTGATGGAACACCGGCTCCATCATCGCCCACCACTCGCCGTCCTTGCCCGTTTCCAACGCACGCTGCATAGGGCTGCACAGTTTCCACCACTCTTGGGTGGTGGGATCTTCCGCCATCTTGGCCATATCGGCGGAAAAGTCGGTGCCGGTGTACTCAAAATAGGCGAACAGGAGGTTCTCGGGTTCCTTCAGGAAGATAGTGTAGTTGCGGATGTTGCAGGCCGTGATGCGGGCAAGCGCACCCGGCCAGACGACGGCGTGTTCTTTTCTATATTCGGCGATCCGGGTGGGATCGATGCCGATGATCTGTCCCATGCGTTGCATCGGTATGTGTCCTTGTCAGCTGATGGTGAAGGTGGAACCCGGCACCGTCTGGGCCTTGAGCGCCTGCCAATCCCAGTCAATGCCGAGGCCCGGCTCCGAAGATGGGATGGCGTGGCCGGCCTCGATCTTCATCGGGCTGGCCGTCAGTTTGTCCAGTTGCGGGATGTACTCCACCCAGCGGGCGTTCGGAACGGCGGCACACAGAGCAATGTGAAGTTCCATCAGAAAATGCGGGCACACCGGCACGTTAAAACACTCGGCCAGATGCGCGACCTTCAGCCAGGGCGTGATGCCACCAACGCGCGCCACATCCACTTGCACGATCGAACAGGCGCCCTGCTGCAGATACTCGCGGAAATGCAGGGGGCTGTAGAGGCTCTCGCCAACGCCGATGGGAATGGTCGTGCTCTGCGACAATCGGATGTGGCCGTTGAGATCGTCCGCCGTCAGAGGTTCCTCCAGCCAGGCGATGTCGAGCGGCGTCAGGCAGCGGGCGCGCCAGATGGCTTCGTCGACGGTGAAGCGCTGGTTGGCGTCCGTCATGATCTCGAAGGCGGGACCGACGGCCTTGCGCACCGCCTCCAGCCGCGCTACGTCCTCCGACACATGCGGGCGGCCGATCTTGATCTTTGAGCCGCCGAAGCCTTGCGCTTTCGCCGCCAATGCATCGTCGACCAGTGCCGCAGTCTCGATATGCAGCCAGCCGCCCTCGGTGGTGTAGAGTGGGACGCGCTCCTGGGCGCCCCCGGCCATGCGCGACAGGGGCTCGCCATGACGGCGGCATTTCAGATCCCACAGCGCGGTATCGATGGCCGCGAGCGACAGCGATGTGATTGCGCCGACCGACGTTGCGTGCGTGAGGGATAAGAGATCGCGCCATATCTTCTCGATGTCACCCGCTTCGCGTCCGATCAGGGCTGGCGCCAGCGTGTGCTGGATCAGCGCCATGATCGACGGCCCGCCGGTGCCGATCGTGTAGGTATAGCCCGTGCCGAAGGCGCCATCAGCATCGAAGATACGCACGATCGGCGTTTCCTGGCTGACGAAGGACTGGATGGCGTCGGTGCGCCTCGACCTGTTCGGGGCCGCGCAGACATCGCCGCCTGCGATCAGGGATATAGTCTCCATCTGGTTCGCACCCGACAGCGTTGTACCGTTGGGCGGCTCGAATTTGTCTTCAAAGGGGCGAGACTGATGGATTGGCCCCAGGCACTATGCTTCAAGAATTCTCGCCGCGCCCGCGCAACCATACGGCCAACATGACGAGCAAAAGACCAGGCAAAAAGACCACGGTTGCCATGGCCGGATAGAGCGGCGAGGAACCGGTTGCGATCCCGGAAAACACGAAGGTCGGTAGTGTGCGCGCTGAGCCGGCCAAACTGTAGGTCAGGTAGAAGTTTCCCCAAGACAGCAGAAACGCGAAGATGGCCGCCGAGAAGATGCCGGGCCACAGCAGCGGGATCGTCACGTAGCGATAGATCTCAAGGGGGGTGGCGCCGCAGTCGGCAGCCGCATCTTCCAATGCCGGATCGAAGTTGTAGACCTGCACAGCAACCACCACAGCGACGAACGGCGTGATGTAGACCACATGGCCGATGATGGCGGTCACTAGCCCCATATTGAACCCGAACAGCCGCCCGAGCACCGAGAACCAGATCAGCAGAATGATGCCTAGCAGCATCTGCGGGAAGACCAGAGGCGCGGCTGTCAGCCCGAGAAATATGTTCCGGCCACGGAACAGGTAGCGCACCGCCACAATGGCGGCCAAGGTGCCAAGCAGCGTGGCAAAGACCATGCTGGCCAGGGCAATGAGCGTTGAATTGTAGAGCGCGCCGCGAACGCTCTGGTTGTTCCAAAGCTCACCATACCAGGCCAGCGAGACACCTTCGAATGGCAGCGTGAGATAGCGGCCCTTCTGGAACGAGAAGGCCATCAGGGTAAAAATCGGGATGTAGAAGAACAGCAGCGCCGCCGCCACGGAACCGTAGAGGACGATATCGGCAAGGCGCGCCTCGGTCCGGTGGTGCACGCTTCAGGCCCCCGCGTGTTTCAGCGCATAGACGCGCGAGAACAGCAACACCGCAAAACTGGCCACCACCATCAGCACGAAGGTGAGCGCGGCACCGAGCGGCCAGTTCACGCGGGTCTCGAAGGTCTGCCGGATCAGATCGGCCATCATCGGCGAGCGCCCGCCGCCCAGCACTTTTGGCTCCAGGAACGAACCGACCGCCAGCAGAAAAACCAGCACCGCCCCGGCCCAGATACCCGGACGGCTCAGCGGCAGTGTGACCTCCCAAAGGGCCCGCAATTTGCTGGCACCGCAATCGTAGGCGGCCAGAATAAGGCTGCGGTCGATGGCCACGATCGACAGATAGATCGTGAAAATCGTGAAGGGCAGCAGATTGTAGACCATGCCCAGCATGGTGGCCCACTCGGTGAAGAGAAACCCGATCATGCCTTCCGGCAGGCCGACAAGTGCGAGCAGATAGTTGCCCGCTCCCTTGCTGTCGAGGAACAGGGCCCAGCCAAAGGTCTTCAGCGTGGCATCAGTCAGGAAGGCGAACATGAGCAGGATCTGGACCGGCGTTGCCCAACGCTTGACGCGGGTTGCCAGCGCATAGGCAATGGGAAACCCGATCACGGTACAGAGGATGACACACAGGCACGACATCCAGAGCGTGTGCCCGAGCACGGTCCAAAAGTGCGGCTTGGAGAAGACTTCGGTCCAGGTCTCAAGGGTCCAGACCCAATCAAGTCGGAAATCCTTGGTGCGCTGGAACGTCATGGCGAACGTCAGGGCGAGGGGCGCGGCAAAGAACAGGGTCTGAAGCAAAACCGTGGGCAGCGCCTTCAACAAAAGCGCCGGTTGGCGCCATGTCCGCTCAATCTCAACGCCTGCCATCGGCCGATCCCCTTAGCCGCGAAAAACGTAGGTGTCGGCATGGCGCCAGCCCAGCCGCACGTGGTCGCCGATTGCGGCTGGCAAGCTCGGTGTGCCGGGCAGCTCGAAAATGATCATGCGACCGCTCGCGGCGCGGGCGTGGTACTGGACGGTGCTGCCCTTGAGATAGTACTCCTCGATGCGTGCGGGCAGCGAACAATCGAAAGCCTCGCCATCGCGCGCGATCTTGATCAACTCGGGGCGCACCATCATTTGTGCACTTCCCATCTCGAGGTCCGCAGCGGCCAGGCTTGCCGGGATGGCCGGTTCGCGGCTTTCGATTTCGGCACAGCGGTACGTGAGCGCGCGCGCATCCCGCGCTTCGATCTCGACCGGGAGGAAATTGGTGTCGCCAATGAAACCGGCAACAAACGCGTCGGCCGGCCGGTAGTAGATATCCTCGGGCCTGCCCACTTGCAGGATATGTCCGCCGCGCATGACGGCAATGCGATCGGCCAGCATCATGGCCTCTTCCAGGTCGTGCGTGACATGCAGGAAGGTGACGCCGATCTGCCGGTGCAGGCGCTTCAACTCCGCCTGCAGAGCTTTCTTCAACTTGACGTCCAAAGCGGACATCGGCTCGTCCAGCAACAACAGCTTGGGTTGCGAAATCATGGAACGCGCCAGCGCCACGCGCTGCTGTTCGCCGCCCGACAGCTGCCGCGGATAGCGCGACAGGTACTCCGGCTTCAGCTGCATCAGCTGCAGCATGGCGTCGACGCGCGTGTCACGCTCGGACTGGGGCAGCTTGCGCAGCTTCAGCGGAAAACCGATGTTCGCGCCAACGGTCATATGCGGAAACAGGGCAAGTCGCTGGAACACCATGCTGGTGGGGCGTTTGGCCGGCGGCACGCCCACCATATTCTGGCCGGCAATCGTGACGCTGCCCGCAGTCGGCTCCTCGAAGCCGGCAACGATCTTCAGCAAGGTGGTCTTGCCGCAACCCGACGGGCCCACCAACGCGACGAACTCGCCGCGTCCAACGGTCAGCGACACGCCCTTCAGGGCCTCAGTGATGCCATAGGATTTCCTGACGTTGGCAACGTCCAGGACTGTGTCATCGATCATCGCCACACTCGGCCGATCCTGGTTCTGGGGCGATGGCATGCGGGTGATCCGGGCACGCCGCATGTACTGGCAGGCGCACCTGGACCAAATCGCGCGTTACTTGTTGGCAGACAGTTCTTCCTGCCAGATCGCCAGCATCTTATCGATGCTCGGGGCAACGCGGTGCATCTGACTGTTGTCGAAGGCGTGCCACATGTAGCCCATTTCCAACACGTCCTTTTCCGCCGGCGAATAAGCTGCCTCGGTTGCGGCATTGGTGACGACGTTCGACGTGGTGTCGAGCAGCGACAGCACCTTGGAGGCGTCCTTCGACACGACATGCTTCATGAGCTTCTTGGCAAGCTCAGGTTGATCGGTCTCCTTCAGGATCGCGGTTGCCTCGACCCAGATGACACCCTGCTTCAGGCCATTCTTGGGATCCGGCACCACGGCATGGACCTCAGTGTGGCCCTGCTTGCGGATGGCCGACGTGAGGTAGGACCCCGCGCCAATGCAGCCGCGCAGCGAACCATCGAGCAGCCCCTTCTGGGCCAGCGTGAGATCGCCCGTCAGCACCGGCTTGTTCTTGAACATGGCGCGCAGCACCATGCGCACTTCGTTCAGCGCTTTGTCGTCCAGCTCCGCATAGGGATCGATGCCGGCGTGGAGCGCCATCGGCAGGATCGGCCAGTCGCCCCAATCCATCACGCAGATTTTGCCGGCGTTGGCCGGATCGAACACGGGGTCATAGGTCTTCCAGTTCGCGGCCTTGTCGAACTTGTCGTTGATGCAGGCGCCAACCCAACCCCAGCGCGTGGCAACGCCGATGGTCTTGCCGTCGTGGATCAGCGGCTGATAGGGCGGCTTGAATTGCGGATAGAAGGTATCGAAAGTGTCGGTGTACTGGGTCGGATCAATCTCCAGTGCAATCCCGGCTGGCCCCATGCGCGTGACCCAAGGCATGTCCGTGGAAATGATATCGATCTCGCGGCTGGCACCGGCTTGCAGCTTGGCGAAACCGCCGGGGCTGTCGACGATCAAATCGAACGTCACGTCGCAATTGTTGGCCGCCTTGAAGGGATCGATGATGCGTGGGTCGTTGTAGCCTTCCCAACACATGTATTGCAGCGTCGTAGCAGCCTGCGCGGTCTTGGCTAACCCGAGACCAAGCGCGGCCGCCCCAGCGACGGCACCCATGGCCTTCAACAGGCGACGGCGTGACATGCCTTCGTCATCGAGCCCAAGGCTGCGAATCTGGTTTTGATAATAGTATGGAAGATCGCTGTACCAGCTCGTCGCGCCGGTTTTCTTCGTGTCAGCCATTGGCGAATTCCCTCCGGTTGGTCGCTCACTTCTGCACTATCGGCACGCGAAACCCGCTAGCCCGATTGCTTTGTTTTCAGAGCGTTAGGACGATTGAACCGGTGAAGCGGAGCAATGTCAATCGCGACGGCCAGTTGTATGCTCGCCGGTCACTGGCAACCAGGGAACCGCGATCCGGCAGTGGACCGATCCAACCGGAAGGTGCGGTCGTCGGGTCGCAGGCGCTCCACTTCGGCATCGATTTCGGCGTCCGTCGCCAATCCCTTGGCGTCGAGCAAGGCTTCGGCGGCACGCAGCCAGTTGAAGTAGTAGGCCCGCGACACACCCTGTCCCTCGCTTTCGCGAATCTCGGCCACCAGCCGCATCTGGAATTCCGCCCAGCTGAACAAACCGCGCGCGCTCATGTCGACGATGACTGCAAAGGCGCGGGCTTCCCACGGCTCGACAAACACCGGACCACCCGCATCACGCGGAATGGCGAGATCTTTGGGGAGCGCACGCAGAGGATCGAGTGGTGCAAGACCGTCGCTCACGATGCCGGCTCCAGGTAGCTGTCCCAGCAGTCGAGACTGAGGCTGTCGCCAGATGCTGCGTCCGGCCCCCACAGCTCGCGCGCGTCAAAACGAACCGTGTAAAGCGTCTCCGGCGTCTGATCGCCGATGGCGTTGCGATCGGCCACCAGGAAGGCGCCGTGAGCGCGTTCCACGGTGCCGAGCCGCCCGCGCGCATAGCGTGGCAGCCGATTGTGGCCGGCGCCGAACGTTGCTCGCATGCGGACCGCATCTCCAGCCTGGAAGCGCGCGATGGCGGAGGCGCCCGGCCGCGCCTGGGAAGCGCCGGCGGCAATCGCTGGGACCACCTCTTCGGGTTTCATTGGTAACATTGCCGACAGGTTCGGTGGCAAAGCGTTCATCGGCCCGCCGGCAAGTTCGTCAGCGGTGACGCCCCCGCGCGCAACCAAGAGCCGGGTAATGGCCTCGCACCAGAGTTCGTAGTAGCTCGACGAAAGATAGCGCGCCGGCTCTATGCTCTCAACTGTGGGGCGGAATTCGTCGTCGGGAATTGCAACCGTAGCCAGAACGGCGCTGGCCAAGCCCAACATCCGCGCCTCCCAGCGGGCGTGGAACACGGGTTCATCCTGCTCTGCCCTGACCGGGCCAAATCCCTGCATGCCGCCCAGGTCATGGATGCCGTCCATTGCCGTTTCCCTAAACCAACGCCGTGCCGATCATGCCATCGCGCGTGACGATGGCGGCAAGTTGCTCAGGCTCCCAGCCAACTGTATGTGCCGGCCGCTCGGGCAGCACCATGTAGCGCAGGTCGGCGTTGGAATCCCAGACCCGGACCGCTTTGCCGGCAGGAAGCCTGACGCCGAACTCCTCGAGCACTTGTCTTGGCTCACGCACCGACCGCGACCGGTAGGCCGGGCTCTTGTACCAGACCGGTGGTAGGCCCAGCACCGGCCAGGGATAGCAGGAGCACAGCGTACACGTGATCAGGTTGTGCGTGTCCGCTGTATTCTCAACCACCACCATGTGTTCGCCCTGCAGGCCTGAAAATCCCAGTTCGGCAATAGCCGCCGTGGCGTCGGCCAGCAGACGCGACTTGTACGCAGCATCGCTCCACGCCCGCGCGACCACACGAGCGCCATTGCGCGGCCCAATGCGCGTCTCGTAAGTTTCAACAAACACATCGAGCGCCGCCGGATCAACCAGCCTCTTGGCGACCAGCACCCGCTCCAGCGCCTTCACGCGCAATGCGATGCCAGACTCTTCGTCGTCGTGATCGTGGTGGTGTGGTTGAGCCTCGCCGTGCCCAATCTCATGGTCTGCCATGGGCTCTCTCCCTATCGAATGCTGTCGCTGGCCTTGGCGGTTGCGGTCACTTCCAGTCTCAACCCGAACTGTGGGACAAGTCCATCGAGCCTAAGGTGTGATCGCTTGAAACACTAACAGAGGCCCTGGAGATCGCAACGCATTGGGCAGTCGACGCATCAGCTGATCGCCACATGAGACGGCGATAGTCCGATTCAGAGATCTCCAGGGCTTGGGTCGGCAATCCTGAACACACTGGCCAACGCCGCATGGTCGTCCGACGCTTTGGGTCAAAGGGGCTGGTCGCCGGCCCGGCTGCCAATGCTCGAAGCTACCCAGGTGGCGGACCAGGGTGCGTCAGAACACCGCAGATGTCCGTACCTCATCCGATCGGTGTAGATTTCGGCGGTAAGCCAACCGACGGCCAAGGTCGTCTCGGGTGGCGGCATTCCTTCTGATCGCTGAAACAGATGTCGCGTTGGAAAGCTTCATGAACACCGCCGACGATGGCCACGACCTGCGCGCCTGGCGCCGGCATATGCACGAGAACCCTGAGTTTGGGTTCGAGGAAAAGAAGACTGCGCGCTTCGTCAGTGATAAGTTGCGATCCTTCGGGATCACGGACATTGTCGAGGGGATCGGCGGCACGGGCGTCGTCGCGACGCACCGGCGCGGCACGGGCACACGAACGATTGCGCTGCGAGCCGATATGGACGCGCTGCGCATCCCCGAGCAGACCAACCTCGCCTATGCTTCGAAGGTGTCAGGCCTCATGCATGCCTGTGGCCACGATGGCCACACGACAATGCTGCTTGGCGCGGCGCGTGTGCTCGCTGCCGAGGGTGGCTTTGACGGCACGGTGCGCTTTATCTTTCAGCCGGCGGAGGAATGGGGCCAAGGCATGTCTGCCATGATTCGCGACGGCCTCGGCACGCGCTTGCCCTTCGATGAGACCTACGGCCTGCACAACAAACCTGGGCTCCCGGTCGGCCATTTTGAGACGGCGTCCGGCGCGTTCATGGCGGCCGAGGACAATTTCCGCGTCAGGGTGCGCGGCTCGGGCGGGCACGCATCGCGACCGCATCAGTGCCGCGATGCCGTCGTCGCGGCATGCGCCATCGTCATGGAGTTGCAGATGATTGTCGCCCGCGCCATCGACCCGTCGGAGCTTGCCGTCGTCTCTGTCACCGAGATCGGCAGCGACGGCACGCGCAACGCCATTGCGGGCGAAGCTTTCATCGACGGTGATTGTCGAAACTATAGTCCGGCCGTAAGTGCTTCGATCGAGACGGCCATGCGCCGCATCGTTGCCGGCGTTGCCGCGGCGCACGCCTGTGATGCCGATGTTACCTACTCGCGCGTGTTCGTGCCGCTAATCAATGATCCGGTTGCGACGGCACATGCGCTCGCAGTCGCGCGGGCCGTGTTCGGCGCAGACGCCACGAACGGCCATGCCGCACGAGAGGGTGGGGCGGAGGATTTCGCGCGGGCTCTAGCGATCGCGCCAGGCAATTTCGCAAACATCGGCAATGGCGACAGCGCAGTCTGTCATAGCCCGCACTATGATTTCAACGACGACGCCCTTATCCACGGCGTCCGTTACTTTGTCGAGCTGGCGCGAAGCCGACTGGCGCCCCACATGCTTGACTGAGGACAGTGGCTCGTGGGCACGACCACAATCAATACCGAACATCACAATTTGCGTTGTCGCCATCGTGGAGCACGCCGGCTCAGTGGCGCAATCGAGCGGCGACAAGTCAAGCTCGGCAAGTTCTGCTGGCAATCTGGAGCGACTCTAGGACCCTCCGCCCGGTGCGAGCGACTTGGTTTCGACGGTAGGTTTAGGAGACGCACCGGACCACGATCATTGAAAAGCCACTTCGTCAGCAACGGGTCATCAAGCGCGGTTGCCGCCGTGTCCGGCGATGCTTGAAGTGCCCCTAATAGCGACCACTCCGAGAACGTAGCGGGAACGCAGACGCGATGGACCTGACTACGGACTTGACGGCTGGCTGCAGAACTGGATCTTTGGGCCAGTTCCGGACGAACTGCCACGATGCCCTAATCGACGTGACTGGGCCAGGGGCGACCATCCACTATAGCCAATTTCCGCTGAGCCAAGCAGCTGCTTCTGGCTGTCGTGCGGACATAGACCTGAAATATCATTTGCGCTAACTCAATCTTCGCCCTTAAAAGACGGTGGACCCACCGATCACGACCCCCGATTCTAGCGATAACATCCAATAGATGTCAGACACACTTTATCACTACTGCTCAAATGCAGTGTTCCATTCGATCATGACGACACGTAAGTTGCGATTGTCGCTGTTGACGATGTCCAACGACGCCAATGAAGGGCAGCACGTGGTCGACATGGCGCATCGCCTTCTGCCGGGTGCCTTCGTTCACAAGGACGCTGCCATTGAACAGTTGAAGCGCGTGATGTCTGTGGTGTCAGCGCTTGGATTTTGCCTGTCTGTCGACGGCGATCTTCTCAGTCAGTGGCGAGGTTACGCCGACAATGCAAGGGGAATTGCGATTGGCTTTAGCAGCGATGTGCTTGAGCAAGCGATCGATGAGTTCAACAGTGAGCGACTGATCGTGAGGTTGGCACCAGTAGCGTACGGACAAGAGTTCCTTGAGACTATGATCAAGGGAGACTTGATGCCGATCATCGAGCACTACGCCACTGGCAAGATGAGAGTTCCGGTGAGCGGCTTGTTGTTGGATTTACGTTCAGAATCCGAGGTGTTAATCGAGCAAGAAGCGTTCAAGAAGGCAAGCGGTGAGCTATTTTGGATGCTTATGCGATTGGCGAACTACGCGTACATGGTGAAGTCGCCGTTTTTCGCAGAAGAGAAAGAGTACCGACTGTTATCACTCGTAACAGTACAAGACCAGAAACTGGCACTTGACGATGCCGATTTTGTCGCTGTCGCTGATGGTCTGAAACCATATCGCGAGTTTCCTGGGGAGCGGTTCGACCCTAAGCTTATCACGAAAATCATTGTTGGGCCGCGCCACCAAACGCCGGCGCACGTCATGCGGTTGTTTCTCGACAGTAACGGTTTTGAGCATGTTGAGATGACGCGTTCGACTGGCTCTTACCGGTGATTCGGCACGAATTCGCGCAACCACCTATCGTTTACGTAGGACTATCGCTTCGCAGGGCACTGCGGAAGTTTACGCACTCAGGACGGGGCCGACCGCTCCGGGTCAATCGCGACGGATCGCTGGTTAGGCGATCCTCGTCTGCAATGCCTCGGACAGCGACAGTTTTCGGTTGAAGGTTTCGGTCGTGCGTTTGAGCGGTCGAAATGGATTGCGTGTCCGTATGCCGTAACGACTGTTGGTCTTGCGGGTTGAAGTCCCGCTGAAGGAGGGGTCCGAGCGCCTTCATAGTACCGGGAAGCAGCGTCTGGGTAACCAGGGGTTGTAAGTTTCCTAGGACGAACTCGCAGGCCGCAACGCAAGTGAACCTGGATGTAGCCTCGTCAAGTGTGCAGGAGAAGCCGACCCGGTGGACACGCGG
>JANMVX010000228.1:0-10949 GCA_031393505.1 Hyphomicrobiaceae bacterium
GGTCGCCCTCGTGCAGCGTGCCGTGCCGATAGAGAGCGACCCACGGGTCGCCCCTACGCCATCGACAGTCGAAGCCAAATGGGAACAGATCACGGGCCCTTGCAGGCGATGATCTGATCCATCGTGTAGGTCGTGAAGGGCTTTACCGAAATGTCGATGCTGTAATAAGGATCGAGCTTCGGATTGTAGTTCGCCTTCAGGTTGGCGACGCCCGCATCATCGGCATTGGTCCAGACTTCTGGGGTGATGGTGGTCACCTTGGGATGGTCCTTCTTCTGCAGAATATCGAGCGCCACGGCGAGCCCTGCTCCGCCCACGGACGGTGGGTTTGTTACTGCGGCGCCTGTGAAACCGGCGCCCTTGAGGTCAATCAGTTGGCCGACGAACCCATTGTTGTCGGCGCCGATCACCGGCACGTAGGGTTTTCCGGCGGTCTTGAAGGCATCCACCACGACGCTGTCGATGCCCGAAGTCCAGACACCGTCGATCTGCTTGCCGGACGCAAGCAGTTCCTTCATCTGCAGCGCGCCCTTGTCGAGCGCCCATCCGGTGAAGGTCGAGGCGACGACCTTGATGTCCGGGTACGCTTTAAGTGCCTCCATAAAGCCCTCGTGGCGGTCGGCGTCGGCCGGAACGCCGTCGATGCCGCGCATTTCCACCACGCTGCCCTTGCCGCCCAGCTGTTTGAACAGCCACTCGGCGCCGAGCTTGGCGTAGGCCTTCTGGTCGTTGGTCAGCACATAGGCTTCGGGCGCGGACACGGCCTGGTCGACCGCGACCACGATGATGCCCTTGTCGGCGGCCTGTTTGATGACCGGGTTGAGCGCCTCGCGATCCGACGGGTTGATAATGATGATGTTGGCGCCAGCAGAGATCAGATTGCGCAGATCGGCGATCTGTTCGGACGGCCCGCCATTGCGGTTGGCCACGACGACTTTGCTCACCATGCCCGAGGCTTCCGCCTGCGCCTTGATCGAACAGATCATTTCCTCGCGCCAGCCGTTGCCGATCAGCGTGTTCGAGACGCCGACCACGACCTTGTCCATGGCGCTGGCGACGCCCGCGAACGACAGCGCCGTTGCGACAGCCAAAGACAATCCTGCTAGTGTACGCACGATCTTCATGGTTTCCTCCAGGCTGCAGACGGACGCGAGGAGGGGGTTCCCCGCGCCAAACCTTCTTGTTATGCAACGTCCAACGAGGCGCTCGTCCACGCCCCGCCATTACGGTTGGATTGGACGCATGCCTCAACAAAGCGCACGCCCATGGCCCCGTCAACGACGCTCGGAACGGCGGTTAACAGTGTTGCGTCCGGCGCGTGACCGGCGCGGCGGGCGCGGATCAAACCCACGGCGTCGCGGTAGAGGTTGGCGAAGCCTTCGATGTAGCCTTCCGGGTGGCCGGCCGGCATGCGCGAGCCGCGCTGGGCTTCGGCGGAGTTGGCCGGGCCGCCGCGCACAATGAGGCGGGTGGGTTCGCCGTAGGGCGTGAAACGCAAGGTCTCGGGGGCTTCGCCGTTCCATTCCAGGCCGGCTGTCTCGCCGTATACTTTCAAGGAAAGATTGTTGAGGTTGCCGGGGGAAACCTGGCTTGCCAGCAGCGTGCCACGCGCGCCGTTGGCGTAGCGCAGCAGCACGTGCGCGTTGTCGTCGAGGCGGCGGCCGGGCACGAAGGTGGTGAGATCGGCGGCGACTTCGGCGACGTCGAGATTGGTGACGAAACGCGCCAGATTATGGGCGTGTACGCCAATATCGCCCAGCACGGCCGATGGCCCGGCGCGCGCAGGATCGGTGCGCCACTCCGCTTGTTTCTGTCCGCTGGCGTCGATCGGCAGCGTCAGCCAGTCCTGGAGGTAGTGGGCGTGCACGAGGCGCAGTCGCCCGAGGTCGCCGGCTGCGATCATCTCGCGGGCCTGGCGCACCATGGGGTAGCCGGTGTTGTTGAGCGTGACGGCGAACACCAGTCCAGTCTTGCGTTGCAGACGGATCAGTTCGGAGGCCTCGGACGATGTCATCGACAGCGGCTTGTCGCAGATAACATCGATGCCGGCTTCAAGGAACGCCTTGGCGGCCGGGAAATGCAGATGGTTCGGCGTCACGATGACCACGGCCTCGATGCCGTCGGCACGGGCGGCTTCCGCGCGCGCCATGTCCTGGTACGTTGCATACGTGCGAGTAGGGTCAAGCCCGAGGATCTGCCCCGACAGCCGCGCCTTCTCCGCCTCCGCCGACAGCGCTCCCGCCGTCAGCACCATCAGATCGTCGAGCCGCGCGGCCATCCGGTGCACAGCGCCGATGAAGGCGTCCTTGCCGCCGCCCACCATGCCGTAGCGCAGCCTGGGGGCTGGTCCGGCGCCGTCTGCGATTGCGTGCACCATGGCGGTCAGCCGATCCCGAGCAATCTTCTATTCGCCGCCCTATCCGCGCCGGTCTTGGCGAAGTCGTCGAACGCGTAGTCGGAGACTTCGATGATGTGGTCACTGATGAACTTCGCGCCATTGCGGGCGGCGACTTCCGGGTGCTGCAGGCAGCATTCCCATTCGTACACGGCCCAGCCTGCGAAATTGTAGGTCGCCATCTTGCTGAACACGGATTTGAAGTTCACCTGTCCGTCGCCCAACGAACGATCCCGCGCAGCCCGCTGCAACCAGCCCTTGTACCCACCGAACACGCCCTGCTTGGCCGTGGGATTGAACTCGGCGTCCTTGACGTGAAACGCTTTTATGCGTTCGTGGAACACGTCGATGAAACCGGAATAATCCATGCCCTGCTTGATGAAGTGGCTGGCGTCGTAGTTGATGCAGCAGCGGCGGTGTCCCTTCACGGCGTCAAGGAACATCTCGAACGTGTCGCCGTCGAACATGTCTTCAGTCGGATGGATTTCATAGGCAAGGTCGACCCCGTGGCGGTCGAACTCATCCAGGATCGGTGTCCAGCGGCGCGCCTGCTCGGCGAAGCACTCCTCGATCAGGCCATCGGGACGCTGCGGATACGGATAGAAATAGGGCCACGCCAAAGAGCCGCAAAAACCGACGTGGGCGTCCAGCCCCAACCGGCGCGACACGCCCGCCGCTTTCGTCACCTGATCGACCGCCCAGGCCTGCCGCTTGGCCGGATTGCCGCGCAGCTCGGGCGCCACCTGGCCGTCGAACATCAGGTCATAGGCCGGATGCACCGACACCATCTGGCCCTGGAAATGCGTGGAAAGCTCGCTGATGACAATGCCGGCGTCGGCCAGCATGCCCGTCATCTCGTCGCAATAAGTGGCGCTGCAGGCGGCGAGATCAAGATCGAAAAAGCGTTTGTCCCAGGTCGGGATCTGGATCGCCTTGTAGCCGTAGCCGGCCGCCCATTTGGCGATTGAGGGTAGGGAGTTGTGCGGGTGCGTGTCGCGGGCAAATTGCGCGAGAAAGAGGCCGGGCCCCTTGATGGTACGCATCGTTTCCTTACCCAGTTTTGTTTGTTCGATGCCTGCACTGGGCAGCAGCCAATGCGGTTCGTTGTCGGCATAATGGCAGAAATTTTCTATTTGTCAAATGGCGGAACGCTGGCTCCACTGTCGACGGTCGCAGGCTGAGCGGAGGCGCGATGTGGGGTCGTTTAACGCCGCGCAGTGAGCAAACAAACGCGATCTTTTGCTGATTTTCGAACAATACTTGACTGACAATGACATATTGATGGTGGGCGCGAACAGGCCCAACGCGAGTGGCGCTGCTGCGACGCGAATTGACAGTTGGAAATTTTTGTCCAAAAATACACAGCACTCCCTTGCCGCCTGTCGAAGCCGATTTGGGCTTCGATCAGCGCTACGGTGCAGGCGCAAGAGACAGATTGCGTCCAGGAGTGAGGACACGCCGATGGAGCGCTTGACCACGCGACGGCTCGGAACGCTGCCTGCGACTGTTCGCACGCCGCGCTATGACAGGGACAGGTTGGAAATCGGGCTGGCCCATATCGGCGTCGGGGCCTTCCACCGCTGTCATCTGGCTGAGTACACGGATGATATGCTGGAGGCGGCGTTCGGACGCTGGGGGACGGTCGGCATCAACATCAGGCCGCCACGGCTGGCCGACAGTCTCGGGGCGCAGGACGGTCTGTATACGCGCACCTTGAGAACCGGCGCCAGCGCCCAAACGCGCGTGATCGGCTGCATACGGCGCGTCATCGATGTCGAAAGCCCCCTCGACGCCGCGTCAGCCATCGACGCAATTGCGTCGCCGCACGTCGGCACCGTGACCTTGACGCTGACCGAAAAGGGCTATTGCCATATGCCCGCGACCGGCGTTCTTGATCCGAGGCAAACCGACGTCATTCACGACCTCGCCGCACCGCCCCAACCACGCACCGCGCTCGGCCTGCTTGCGGCCGCGTTCGAGCGACGGATGCTGGTCGGCGCCGGACCGCTTTCCGTCGTCAGTTGCGACAATCTACCCTCGAACGGCGCGCTGTTGGCGCGCGTGATGTCGGATTTTGTCGCGGCGCGCCCTGCAGCCCTGCGGCGATGGATGGCGGACAACATCGCCTTTCCCGGAACCATGGTTGACCGCATCGTGCCGGCGACGACCTCTGAAGACATCGCGTTCGCCTCGGGCCAGCTGGGTGCGGCTGATCAGGCCGCGGTGGTTGGCGAGCCGTTCCGCCAATGGGTGTTGTCAGATGGGTTCGCAGGTGAACGCCCGCCGTGGGATTTGGCCGGCGCGCAATTCGTCCCCAATGTGCAGCCCTATGAGTTGGTCAAGATGCGAGTCCTGAACGCGGCCCAATCGACCCTATCGCATCTCGGCCCATTCCTGGGACATGACTTCAGCTTTCAGGCCGCCGCCGATCCGCTGCTCGCACGCTATGTGCGCCGTATGCTGACTGAGGAGACGGCGCCAACCCTGGCGAACCTCGATGGCATGCCGACGGCTGCTTACATCGATACGACTTTCCAGCGTATCGGCAATCCGGCGATCCGGCATCGCTGCCATCAGATTGGCACGGACGGATCGCAGAAGATCGTCCAGCGGTTGATCAACCCGATGCGCGAGCGCCTTGCGGCGGGGCGTCCGGCCCCCCTGCTGACGCTGGCTATCGCGGCCTGGGTGGCCTATGTGCTTGCCGGGGCCGCGCTGTTTGGCCGGCGCTGGAGCGCCATCGATCCGTTTGCTTCTCAGGTGGTTGCGTTGAGCGATGGCTGTCAGGGCGATCTCGTCGCGCTTGCCAACCGCATTCTGTCGATCGGGCAGATCTTCGGGACGCTCGCACCAAACGACCAACTCTGTGCAACGGTAGCTCGGCACATCGCTGGCCTGCACTCGCGTGCGCCGCGCGACTATCTTTTGAGTGTTCTCGATTTATGACAACCCGTCTCCACCCCCGTAAGGTCATTCCGAAGACAGCGCCGGGCGCGCTGCCAAGCCGGGCGGACCTCGGTTATGTGAAACCGGCGAGCTATGAGGCGCTGCGCGCCGTGCTGTCGTCCGGCACTGTACGACTGCCCAAAAAACTGCAGCAGGTGGCCAACTATCTCTGGCAGAATCCGGGGGATGTGGCCCTTGGCACAGTGACATCAATCGCCAAGGCGGCTGGCGTACAGCCCTCCAGTCTGGTGCGTTTCGCCCAGGCGCTGGGATACTCCGGTTTCACCGACTTGCAGGACCTGTTCAAGGCCTATGTCCGCGCCACCTGGGTCGAGGACCGGGCCTGGTCTGGTGTCGCTGGCGAACCTGCGGGAGAAAGTTTGAACGAGGAAAAATTCCTCGAAGGCATGAGTGCCGCATCAGCAGCCTCGCTGGCCAATCTGGCCGAAAATCCGCAGTCGGCCAAACTGTCTGCAATTGCCGAAGCGCTGGCGGCGGCCGACATGATCTATCTGGTGGGCAGCAAGCGCGCCTTTTCAGTGGCCAGCTATGTGTCGCTGGCGCTCCTGAAGCTGGGCGTGCGGAACATCCTGATCGACAATGTGGGGGCCGGGGCGTTCGAGCAACTTGGCTGCGTCACGCCGGCAGACGCGGTGCTGGCGATCAGTTTCACTCCTTACAATTCGGTCACGCCCGACCTGGCCGCCTTGGCGCTGCAGCGCGGCGCAAAAGTCATGTCGATCACCGACAGTCCGTTCAGCCCTTTGGTTCCCATCTCGCAATCCTGTGTCGAGGTCGAGGAAGGCGAGTTCGGCGGCTTCAAGTCGGTGGCTGGCGCTGTAGCGGTTGCGATGGCGATTGCGCTTGGCGTCGCCAGGCGGCGTGGCCGGACCTGACGCGGCACAGGTTATACTGGCCCGCTTAAGTTCTGCCTTGTCGATTGTGCAGTGCTGTAGAAGCGCTCACTGCGTAGGGGCGACCCGTGGGTCGCCCTCTCTCAGCGAGTTTGCCGCACGAGGGCGACCGACGGGTCGCCCCTACGCAACAGGGCACGAGTCAAAACATAGGTTGGTCGGTATTACACGGTTTGAAGTACCGCCCGGCGCGTGGTCTACAGCCACGCTATGGGCGCGATCCAAAAGCGGAGACAGCCATGCATGGAAAAAACCTTGTGATTACGGGATCGACTCAAGGCATTGGCTTGGCCATTGCGTGCGCCGCCACCCGCGCCGGGGCGACCAGCATCGTCGTGACCGGACGCGACGCAGCCCGCGGCGCCAAAGCGGTCGCTGCAATCGAAGCCGCCGGCGCTAAGGCGACATTCATCGCCGCCGATCTCGCTGATGGGACGGCCCCGGACCGGCTGTTCGATGCGGCCCTCGCGGCGTTGGGGACCATCGACGGGCTGGTGAATGCGGCCGGCCTCTCGGACCGCGGCTCCATCGCTGAGGCGACGCCGGCGTTCTTCGACCGGCTGTTCACGGTCAATGTGCGTTCGCCGATGTTCCTGATGCAGCGCCTGATCAATCACCTGCGCGAGCGCAAGGCGCCCGGCGCCATCGTCAACATCCTCTCCATGAATGCGCATGGCGGCTCGCCCGCGCTCGGCGTTTATTCCGCGACCAAGGCGGCGCTCGCGCTGCTGACCAAGAATGCGGCGCAGGCGCATCGTTTCGACCGCATCCGCGCCAATGGGATCAATGTCGGCTGGACGGATTCGCCGGCCGAGCGCGTCATGCAGGCTGAGAAACTGGGGCTTGGCGAGGCGTGGCTGGCCAGCGCCGCCGCCAAGCAGCCGTGGGGCCGCCTACTGACGCCCGAAGATGTCGCGCGCCTCGCCCTGTTCCTGTTGTCGGACGAGTCCGTCCCGATGACCGGCGCGTTGATCGACCAGGAGCAGTGGGTGCTCGGCGCGCGCGACGGGGATTAACGGTCACGCCGCCGTCGCCGCGCTCAAACTGCGCACCGATCCGGGAAGGACGGGTACGCCGCGATGCGCCGAAGCGATGGCTGCGAACGCCAGCGCCAGGCTGGTGAGATTCTCGCGCGCTCCGTTCAAGGGTTCTCGGTTGTCCTCGACGGCGCACAGCAGTTCGCCCATGGCGCCGCCGAAACCGTCGTTGAACCACGTCCCTTCGAGCACGGGACGGGCGACGCCAGCCTGGGAAGTGAGTTCGACGCGCTGATCGCCTAGGTTCGGGCCGATGGAGGACAGGCTGCCTTTCGTGCCAGCGATGTACGTGCGGTCCTGCGGGCCGAAGCGCGTGAAAGCGTCGAACGCGAGCGACGCCTGTCCGCCATCGAATTGCACCAAGGCCTGCGCCAGCAGGGGCGGCGCCACATCCTGCCCTGCAGCCCGTGCGCGCGTGGCGTAGACGGACTGCGCACGCTCGCCGATCAGGCTCGCCAGGAAATCGAACCAATGGATGGCGAAGTCGTAGAACACCAGATCGTCGATCTCCTCGAACGGTGTGCCTTTGATCCAGCCATGGTTCCAGTGCACGGAGGCGTGGCAACTGATCAGCTCACCGAGCAAGCCCGTTCGCACCGCCTCGCGCATGTAAGCGAAGTGAGGCGCCCACCGCCCGTTCTGGTTGACGGCGAGTTTTACGCGATTGGCGTCGGCGAGGTCTGCCAGACGCATGCCGGTATCGAGATCGAGCACGAATGGTTTTTGCGACAGCACATGCTTGCCGGCCGCCAGCGCCCGCTCGATCATGGCCACCCGTTCGGCCGGATGCGTCGTGATGTCGGCGACCTGGATATCGGGCCGCGTCAGGGTCGCATCGACATCATCGCTGATCTCTGCCGTAGGAAAATACTCGTCCCGCCGCGCCTCCGCCTTGGCAATCGTCCGGTTACAGATGACGGCGACACTAAAACCGGACTTGCGGTAGGCATCGAGATGCGCTGCCGAAATGCCGCCCGCGCCGATCAGGGCGATGCGCGGCCGATAGGATCGAGGCGTGGGCGGACGGTAGGCGAGTTCCGGCGCCGCGACGACGGCAGCCTTGGCGGTCACAAGCGCATAATCATCCTTGCTGGGCTCGCTCATGGCAGCAGCGGCACCGTGCGTTTCAGCTTCGCCGACAGCGCTGCACTATCCACGATTTGCTGGCCGATGCGGCTGAGAGCGGGATCGAGCGGGCCTGCGATCGGTCGGCCGCTCTCGATGCAGCCAAGTATGTACGCGATCGGCGCGCGCCGACCAACCGGCAGCGTATCGACCGGCACATCGCGCAGGGCCGGAGTGTCCCTGGTCTGGATCGTGACGAAGGCGTCGTAGTCGTAACTGGAAATCGTGCCTTTCGTCCCCACAACCACAAACCCGCATTTCGGTTGCGGCTGCTGGGTCCACGGATCGCTGAACGTACCCCACCGCGTCTCGAATTTGCTCAGGCCGCGCCGGTAACGCGCCACCGTGATGGAATGCTGGTCGACTTCGATGCCCGGCGTTTCATCCACCGTGCTGGTCACCTCGATCGGCATTTCACCGCTGAGAAACCACGTCCCCAACGTCACGCCATAACCGAGATAATCGAGCAGGCTGCCGCCGCCTGACGCCCGTTTGTACCACCAGCTTGTGGGCTTCTGCGCCTCTACCTCTGCGTCCGTCACCACCACCTTGTCGGCCAGATGATAGAGCGGGCCGCGATTACCGTCGTAGAAGTGCACTTCCGTCAGTTCGCCAATGACGCCCTCGTCGATGAGCCGCTTGGTCGTGTTGTGGCTCGGATACCAGGCCAGCGGCCAGTTGATGGCGAGCAGTTTTCCGGCCGACCGCATGGCCGCGATCATGCGGTCGGCGTCGGCGATGGATGACGCAAACGGCTTTTCCACCAGGACATGCACCTTGTGCCGCGCCACACGCTCGACGTGATCAGCATGCGCTGCAGTCGCGGCGCAGACGATGGCGAGGTCGGGTTTTACCGCGGCAAGGCAGGCGTCGAGATCGGTGAAAACGCGCTCGGGCGGAACGCCGAACGCAGCGATGGCCGCCGCCATCTTGTTGCGCGACGGGTCATAGAGGCCTGCGATCTCGGCGTCCGGATGTTCGTGCACCTGCCGCAGCAGATCGCCCATATGCATGTGATCAAAACTGATGCCGACGACGCGCCATTTCGCCATGACCGGGGTTCTCCGTTGCCAACCGCAGGGGTGGCCTGAAATAGGCGGCATTGACGGCGGTCTCGTCAAGGCCGAGACAAGGCGCCACTTTGCGATGGTGGCGGATGACAGAAGGGATCGGAACCGATGATCGAGGGAACCTGTGACGCGCGGTTTGCCGGTTTGCGAGACGCCTTCGCCAGCAATTTCGCGCCCGGCCTCGATATCGGCGCGGCTGTGGCGGTCTATGCCAACGGAAAGCTGGTCGCCGATCTGTGGGGCGGCCATGCCGATGCAGCCCGCAAGAAACCTTGGACCGGCGATACCCTGGTCAACGTCTGGTCCTCGACCAAGGGCGTGATGGCGTTGGCCGTGGCCATGCTGGTAGAACGCGGAAAACTCACCTATCACCGCCCGATCGCCGAGGTCTGGCCCGAATTCGCCGCCAACGGCAAAGAGACCATCCCGCTCGATTTGGCGCTGTCGCACCAAGCCGGGCTGAACGGGCTCAGTGTACCGATGAGCTTCGAGCAGGTCTATCTGTGGACGCCTTATGTCGACGCGTTGGCCGCCATGGCGCCGCTGTGGACGCCGGGTAGCCGGTTCGTTTATCACGCGCTCACCTACGGCCATCTGGCGGGCGAGCCGCTGCGGCGCGTCTATGGCGATGGCGTCGGAGCCTACATCGCCAGGGAGATCGCGGGGCCGCTGGATACACCGTTCTATGTCGGCCTTCCCGAAAGCCTGCACGCGCGCGTCGCCGAACTGATCGAAGGGCCGCAGGCGTCTGATTGGCTCACCGATGTGCGCGCCAGCCCCTATCCCCATTCGGCGGACAACCCGGCGCCGCTTGCGCTGTTGCCCAATCAGCGGGCCTGGCGCGCTGCTGAAATCCCCGGCGGCAACGGGCATGGAACCGCGCGATCGCTCGCGGCCATCTACGGCGCCATGGTCGACGGGTCGGACCGGCTGCTCGGCAAGGCCGCGCTCGCCGAGGCTATCCGCCCGCGATTCGATGGCGTGGACGCCATCAGCGGCGACCCCACGTGTTTTGCGGCTGGCTTCTGCCTCAAGGACGCGACTTATGGCAACCGCGCGTCAAAACGCACGTTCGGGCACGGCGGTTGGGGCGGCGCCATGGCCTTCGGCGATCCCGACGCCGGCATCGGTTTTGCCTATGTCATGAACCACATGCTGGGCTTCGACGGCGTCGATCCGCGCCGGAAAGTGCTGGTGGATGCGGTTTACGACGCCCTCGGAGCTTAGCGCTGACTGGCATGTCGGGTTTCGCTGGCCTTCTCCTCTCCCCCGTTTTCCGGGGGAGAGGAGACCGCGTCCCCTGCGCGGAGGCGCAAAAAGTAAACGGGCAGCCGACCTTTTGGGAGGCAAGAGCCACGCGTTCGGTGAGGGGCAGGCGCGGGGGCCCGCCCCGGGGGGACCCGCCCCGGGCCACCCGCGGGCCCCCCCACCCCCGCCCACCACCCCGGGGCCCCCCCGGCGC
>JANMVX010000337.1:0-8148 GCA_031393505.1 Hyphomicrobiaceae bacterium
CGAGAGGGTTTCCGTGGCGACGGCCACATCGCGCTCGATGGTCTTGATCAGCGTTCCGAGTTCATCGAGCCGGCGCGCCAGGACATCATCGATGCCTGGCACCTGTTGTGGCGTGAGGCTCACGCGCAGGGCCTCCTCGACCAGCGCCGACTTGGCGCCGTTCATTTCCCGAGCCGTGTCATCGAGTTTGCGCGCGAGGGCTCGCGACAGATAGAGCGTGTAACGCCGTTTGCTCATGATCGGGTTGC
The DNA here is from genome assembly GCA_031393505.1 of Hyphomicrobiaceae bacterium. Taxonomy (GTDB): domain Bacteria; phylum Pseudomonadota; class Alphaproteobacteria; order Rhizobiales; family Hyphomicrobiaceae; genus JANYHF01. The sequence goes on from JANMVX010000337.1 coordinate 249, forward strand.
GCCCGAATGGGTTGCCAGCCGGCAGTCAGCGTTGTTAGCAGGCCCGGCGAATAGACAATATGTGTGCATCGGATCACTCCTGGTCCCGGGGCCATTGTTGGTGGCGACGGGATCAGTGTGTGATCAGCGGCAAAGCAATGTGAATGGGGTATCGCGGGGAAAGGGGGGACGGCTGGGGCGAGCGAAGGACAATCCAGGAAATCGCTGTTACCGAACGGTAGCTGAGTGCTCAAAGTCTTTGATAGTTCGTATAAAGATATTTAGAGGTTAAGATTGCTCCTTGAGGTTGCCCTGCTCAAGATTGAAAGTCACAGGCGCTGCGCGAACGGATGCGTTTCAGCCATGCCAGTCAACCGAAAATCCTTTTGTCCGGCATTTGGCGCTATTGACTACGCGATGTACCTTCAGCACCGGACGAATTGCTGCGGCGCGACATGCATCATAACGGGGCTAAAGTTCCGCCGTCACAATTGGACCTGACTCGTTATAGTCAGGCATCCCCGCAAAGAAGTGGAACAGGCGAATGTCTACCGATGGCAGTATGTATACGAATTTGTTCGGTGTGTTGGCCGTCTTTGTTCTCGTCGCAGCCAACGGCTTTTTCGTTGCTGCCGAATTTTCGTTGGTGGCGGTTCGGCGGAGCCGGGTGGCCGAGCTTGTCGCGGCTGGACGGCGAAATGCGATCGCGTTGCAAAAGGCCGTCAATGGTCTCGATGCCTACCTCGCAGCAACTCAGCTTGGCATCACGCTGTCATCGCTGTCGCTCGGCTGGATCGGTGAGCCCGCCTTGGCAAATCTGATTGAGCCACCACTGACTGGTTTGCTCGGACCTTATGCGGCCGTCAGCTTGCACGTCATTGCCGTGGTAATTGCCTTTACGGTCATCACGATACTTCACATCGTGCTCGGTGAACTCATGCCGAAAAGTCTGGCACTGCAGCGCACCGAGGGCACCGCATTGCGAATTGTCCAACCGCTGCGCGTGTTCCTGTTCCTATTCTGGCCAGCCATCGTCACCCTCAACGGCTTGGGCAATCGCCTGTTAGGACTTTGCGGCCTGCAACCAGGTGCCGGCGAAGAATTTCTGCATTCGCCCGAGGAACTGAAGCTGTTGATTGCGGCCAGTCAAGAGGCCGGAATGCTGCAGCAGGCACAACAGATCGTGCTCGAGCAGGTGTTCAACATCGGCAACAACCGCATCAGCACCATCATGACGCCGCGGCCGGAGGTGGACTGGATTGATACGGACGATGATTATGAGGAGATACTCAGTACGATCAGGGCAAGCACACATGATCTGTTGCTTGTCAGTAAGAGCCGTCGGGCCGAGCCGCTGGGCATGATCTCGAAATCGGACCTTCTGAATCAGGTTCTCGACGGGAAGAAACTCGATCCGGCCGCCGTCACCCGAGAACTGTTCGTCGTTCACGAATCGGCGCCGATCTTCAAAGTGCTGGAGTTATTCAAGAAATCGCCTGTTGACCTGGCGACCGTCGTCGATGAATACGGCGTCCTGCAGGGCGTCGTCACAAAGACCGACCTGCTTGAAGCTATCGCGGGGGAGTTTTCCGACATCGAGGGCGAAGAACCGGACATCGTTGAGCGTGTCGATGGCTCCCTTTTGTTTGACGGAATGATGTCTGCACACGATGCGCTGGATCGGCTTGGTTTGCGTTTGCAGCCGACCGATGACGGGTTCCATACCATCGCCGGATTTGTGGTGTCGCTGCTAGGCCATCTGCCCACGGTTGGTGAACACGTAGACCATGCGGGCTGGCGCTTTGAGGTTGTGGATATGGACGGCCGACGAGTCGACAAGCTGCTGGTAGTCCGAACCGTTGTGCCGCCCTTTGTGAAATAGCGCCGGTGTGGAACCTAGTTCGGGAGCCGTGCCAGGAATGCCCGGAACGCCTTCAGCGTTTCTTCGCTACGTGCTTGACCAGAAAATCTGGAACGGTCAAAAAAATCCGTCTACACAATAGCCGCAGGAACAGTAACCTGAAATCGTCACCCTGCTCCTAGCGCTTTGCCGACATCGCTGAGCGCCTGATACTCTTGCGGATGAAAGATGCCATCCGCCTCGAGCACATGCTGGCAGGCAAACAACAACATCTGCACCTCCGACGCGCTTGGGCTCCAATCCTCGATGGTATCGAGCATCTTTTCACGTGCGTGGAATGGCTCAGTCGCGAAAGCGCGTTCATGGCGGGCGAATTCCTCCGCCACTGTTCCGCTCGAAAAGCCGCCGAAGGCCGGAAGCGCACGCATCAACTGCAAGACGCGCCGCCGCTCCGTGGCATCTACCTTGCCATCCGCGTGCGCGATCAGTGCGCAAGCCGCAGTCATTGCCGCCACCAGGTCTGCGCGACTCGTCGTTTCTGCATCGCCTGTGAGACGCACCTTGTCGACAGGGTCGTGGCGATCGCTTTGGTTTTGTTGCACCGAATATTCTCCGTTCTCTCACGCGCCCGCACGCGTTGCTCTAAATCAATACTTTCACGTATCGAAACGGCCCCAAGTCCTAAGCCAGAGCTGGTGCCCCGAGACCTTTGTCACTTGACGATGAAGCGGTTCACGAGCGTAGTCCTTGGCTTCTTTGCTGGTTTGCTGGTTTGCTGGGCCAACAAATCCAACTCAACCCTTGAGAAGGAACTGGCGATTTAGAGAAGGCATTACCAATCGAAAACTCGACCGCCGCTGATCGGAATTTCTGATCCCAGTTAGACAACCCGCGCTCGGTCATTGTTGCCTGATTTCGGCATCCCATCTTTTGCCATAGAATGCGGTACATCCCCCGCCGATGCCACGCTGGCATTGCGATGTCGGACAGCATGGGCGGTGACCGGTGCGGAACCTATTTCGCGAGCCGCGCCAGAAATGCCCGGAACGCTGTCAGTGTGGCTTCGCTCACATGGTGTTCGATCCCTTCGGCATCGGCTTCGGCAATGGCGGGATCGACGCCTATAGCAACCAAATGCTCACGCACGATGCGGTGACGTTCACGGGCAAAGGCTGCCAGGTCGAGGCCAAGCGGGGTGAGGAAGATCGATCGATATGGCTTTGCCGTGACAAGGCCGTCGCGCTGCAACCGCTGGATCGCATTGTTCACCGTTGCGCTTGCAACGCCCAGCCGGCCGGCGAGGTCGACAATGCGGGCTTCGCCCGTCGATTCGATCAGGTCGGCGATCAGTTCCACATAGTCTTCCGCAAGTTCGCTTTGGTGGGCCTCGCGCACGCGCTGGAAGCGCTCGGCTTGGACTCGCCTCATATCGTCTGTTTCGTCGGCGGCGGCCATCGCAGTCCTCCCAATCGGCACTGAAATCGATGGAGTCGTTGACAACAAGATTAGCCAATGCTAAATGTATTATCAATAGCTAGTTGATCTCCTTTTGCCGCAAAGTGAAATGGGAGGCCTGGATGCGAAACTGGCTTGCGCAATCTCTGCTGTCGAGCAAGTTCGACCGTCGGCGGTTCATGTTTGGAGGTCTCGCCGTCTCGGGTGGGGTCGTGTTAGGCGCGCTGAGCCGATCCGATAGCGCTGCTTCACAAGTTGGGCCTCACGCCGACCACAACAGTCCAGTTGGTGCCACGGCTGCGCATAGCGTGCATGGGAACATGATCACCGTCGGCGAGGTCGACCACGGCCGCAATGGCTTTGATCCGACCACGCTGCTGACCGACTGGGAGCGCGGCGTCATGTCTGATCTCCCGGACGGCCGCAAGCTGCGCAGCTTCGAAATCACGGCCATCGACAAGGAAATCGAGATTGCCCCTGGGGTGATGTTTCCCGCCTGGACCTACAACGGGCGCGTGCCCGGCCCAACGCTGCGCGTGACCGAGGGCGAACAGGTGCGGATCCTGTTTCGAAATCACGGCTCGCACCCCCATTCGATGCACTTCCATGGCGTCCACTCGGCCCGCATGGATGGCGTACCCGGCGCTGGACTGGTCGGACCGGGCGAGGAGTTCATCTACGAGTTCGAGGCCAAGCCTTTCGGCTGCCACCACTATCATTGCCATGCGCTACCGCTGAAACGGCACATCCATAAGGGCATGTACGGCGCGTTCATCATCGATCCCGATCCGGCACGGCATCCAGAACACACCGATGTCGCCCGCTCCCGACTCCTCGGCACGCCCGAGAACCATGGCTGGCAGGAGCTCGTGATGGTGATGAACGCCTTCGACACCGACTTTGACAACGAGAACGAGTTTTACGCCGTCAACACCGTCGCGCACCACTTTGCGCGCCGGCCGATCCGCATTGTGCGTAACAAGTCGGTGCGCATCTATCTCGTCAACTTGGTCGAATTTGACCCCATCAATTCGCTACATTTGCACGCAAATTTCTTTGATTACTTTGACCACGGCACAACGCTTGTGCCGACGCTTAAGACCATAGATACGATCATGCAGTGCCAAGGCCAGCGCGGAATTCTGGAACTGACATTCAAGGATCACGAGACTGGGGCCTACATGTTCCATGCTCACCAGTCCGAATTCGCCGAACTCGGCTGGATGGGGATGTTCGATGTGGTGGAGGCGACAACATGACGGATCGCCCAATTGCGATGCCGAGCCCGCTCGACGAGCGCAGCAGCGAACCATTCCAGCTCCGTGAGGTCTGGTGGCTTGCCCTTCCGATCCTCCTTCTCGGGCTCGCAGCGAGTTGGCTGATCTTGTCCGATCCGCTGCGCTATTTCAGCAATGGCGCACCACCGATCGAGGCGCTCACTTTCGAGCGGCGCGTGCTTGACCAGGACGGCATCCATCTCCTGGTGCGCGCAGGCGGCTCAGAGCCAATGACGATCGCGCAAGTGCAGGTCGATGACGCCTATTGGACCTTCACTCAAGATAGCCCTGGCAAGCTTGCCCGGTTCACCACGGCCTGGCTCCACATTCCCTATCCATGGGTGCAGGGCGATGCGCACCGCGTGAAGGTCGTGACCAGGACTGGTGTAACGTTCGAGCATGAGATTGCCGTCGCGGTAGCAACCCCCACACCGGATGCCAACCAGATGAGGCCGCAGGCGCTGGTCGGCGCCCTCGTCGGCATTCTTCCGGTAACGATCGGGCTCATGTTCTACCCGCTGCTGCGCCGTCTTGGGCGCAACGGCATGACGTTCACACTGGCGCTAACCGGCGGCCTCCTCACGTTTCTACTGGTCGACACGATAGAGCATGCGCTTGAGTTTGCAGGTGCGGCCGCCGTAGCCTTCCAGGGCCACGCCATGGTGCTGCTCGCAGCGCTGCTGACTTTTCTCGGGCTGGTTGCCATCGGGCGGCAGCGCGGCGCGCCGAGCGGATTGGCGCTCGCAACTTACATTGCGCTTGGCATCGGCCTGCATAATCTCGGCGAGGGTCTGGCGATTGGCGCGGCATTCGCAACTGGCGCAGCGAGTCTGGGAACCTTCCTTGTGCTCGGCTTCGCTTTGCACAACGTGACTGAGGGGATCGGAATCGCCGCGCCGATGATGCGGGAACGGCCACCGCTAGTTACCTTCGCGGGGCTAGCGCTGCTAGCCGGAGCGCCCGCCATCCTCGGAATTTGGGCGGGCAGCCTTGCACTGACGCCACAGTGGGCCGCGCTTGCCCTTGGGATCGGGGCCGGCGCCATTGCGCAGGTGCTCGTCGAAGTCGCAGCCTATGTCGTGCGCCGTGAGGGACACGCGGCTGCGCTGCTGAAGCCGGCCTGCCTTAGCGGCTTTGCCGCCGGCATCCTGGTCATGTATGTCACCGGGATGCTGGTCAAAGTCTAGCGCGCTGATTTTCTGGGCAATCGCTTGGGCCCATGAGTGACAATCGGGGCGATTGCTCAATTAGTGGTGGTGGTCTTAATCGCAAGTGGACCGTGAGCGCTCTGATCGGGTAGTGGCCCTTGAAGCCTAATGTCAGACGCGAACGATCTGGCCCTTCAGCGAATACGCGATCGCCAATACCTCCTTGCGGGACTGGTCGTCGACCTTGTGCTTGTCGAGCGAGGCCAGAATGTCATCGACTGCGGCCATGTATTCCTGCTCGCTGATATTCATGCCGCGATGAGCATCCAGCATGCTGCGGCCGCTATACTGCTCGGGTCCGCCGCTGCCCGCTCCCAAGAAATTGCAGGTATGGCGCTTTATTTTGGCAAGAACGTCCGGCTTCTCGCGGTAGGGCAAGAAGCGAGCCTTAATTAGCGGATTGTTCATGTGCGCTTCGACTATGTCGTCCACCAGGTCGGAGATGCCGGTGGCGCTGCCGAGGCGTTCGTACAGATTGTTACTCATACTGTCCTCCACTTGTGTGACTACACGACGCAGAAAAATACGATAATAAACTCATTACCGATTCCATCCTGGACTACATGTTGGATACTTTTGCAAGTTTACAAACCAACACTGATGTCGAATGGGCTCGAACGCATCACGATCCAGGTGTCGTCGGCAATTGCCATTTGACGATCTTGGCCACGCGAGAACCACGCTCACTGTTCATACCGCGATGCTTAGGGCAGTCGCTGGCGCGGTGTCAGATCAGTTGGGCATCAGCACGTGATCTATGACGTGGATGACGCCGTTTGACTGGAACAGGTTTGCGATCGTGATGCGCGCCTTCTCGCCATGTTCATCAACGACATACCAGCCATCTTTGCCGTCTGGCTCCAGCACGATCATGCCGCCGGCGATGGTCTTCAGGGCAAGCTTGCCGTGCGAGCCTTTCGCTCCAGCTGCGATATCCTCGGCGGTCAGCCTGCCAGCCACCACATGGTAGGTTAGGATCCCGCTGAGCATGGCCTTGTTCTCGGGCCTCAGCAGAACATCGACGGTGCCGGTCGGAAGAGCGTCAAAACCCGCATTGATCGGGGCGAAGACGGTGAAGGGGCCGGCGCCCTTGAGTGTGTCGACGAGGCCAGCTGCGGTGACAGCGGCAACCAAAGTGGTGTGGCTTTTTGAGTTGCCGGCGTTGTCGATGATGTCCTTGGATGCATTCATGGCATCGCCGCTGACGATCACATTGGCTGCATTGGCAGCGGGAGCGATGGCGAGAGCCGCCGCGACGAAAGCGGCCTTCGAGAACGTTGAGAGCATACGCATGGGGTTGTGTCCTTCAGGGTGGTTTCCTTTCTATTGGAAGTGGGTTCACATTAAAATATTGGCCAATCGCTTTTGCACTCGTGTTTGTTTGAAGTAAACGATCATTCATCGTCCGCGCAGCAGCGTTGAGTTTATGCAGCGTGCTCGGGTCGACAAGATCCTTGCCCTATTTGGCGATCGACAATCGCCAAATCTTGCTTTCTTCCCGTTGGACAATTCGACCCCGATCAGCTCGCACTTCTTTGAGTGTCTTAGTACCGGCAACTGGTCGCTAAAATGCCATCAGCAAGGACCGCAAGCTCAGCAAGACGACCACAACACCCACAAGAATCATCACGGGCTGGTCAGGCAAATGCCTGGTGGCATAGGCGGCAAATGGGGCGGCGAGCACGCCGCCGATCACTAGACCGGCGATAACAGGCCAGAGGGAAAGGCCGATCGTTGCGACAAATGTTGCGGTCACAATGGCCGAGACGAAAAACTCGGCCACGTTGGCAGAGCCGATGGCGAACCGTGCTGCTGCCCCGCGTCCGATCAATGTCGTCGTCACCATTGCGCCCCAACCGCCACCGCCGATGGCGTCGAGGAAGCCGCCAATCAAGCCCAATATGCCGACGTTCTTTGGTGTGTGATGATTGCTCCGATCTCTCCAGATCGCGCGATAGACTATCACCGCTCCCATCACCATCAGATAGGCACTAACGATAGGGCGAATTTGATCGCCCGCGGCCTCCGCAAGAACATATGCGCCTACTGCTCCACCGATCATGCCTGGCACCGCCAGGCGTATCACCAATTTGCGATCAACATTTCCCATCCGCCAATGC
>JANMVX010000245.1:0-2581 GCA_031393505.1 Hyphomicrobiaceae bacterium
CGTCGAAGGCATCCTTCAGATAGGTGAAGAACTGGTCGCCGGAGTTGAATCCCTGGGGCGTGGCGAAGCGCATGTCGTTGGTATCGAGCGTATACGGTACGATCAGATGCGGCGTGTCCACCATCTTGGACCAGAACGGCAGGTCGTCGGAATAGTCGTCGGCGTCGTAGAGGAAGCCGCCCTCCTCGGCCACCAGCGCGCGCGTGTTTTCCGACGTGCGCCCTGTATACCAGCCGAGCGGCCGTTCGCCGGTGATGCGCTTTTGAATCTCGATGGCGCGCTGTATATGCTCGCGCTCTTCGGCAATCGGCATGCCGTGATAGTTGATCCAACGTAGCCCGTGCGAGCAGATCTCGTGGCCGTCTTTCAGCGCCACCTCGGCGACTTTTGGCGAGCGCTCCAGCGCAATCGCGACGGCGAAGAGGGTGAGGGGGACGCTCTTTGCACGGAAAAGGTCCAGCAGCCGCCACACGCCGACCCGAGAACCGTACTCGTAGATCGACTCCATGCTCATGTGGCGCGCACCGACGAACGGCAGCGCACCGACGATTTCTGACAGGAATATCTCGGACTGCTTGTCGCCATGCAGCACGTTCATCTCGCCGCCCTCCTCGTAATTGAGGACGAACTGCACGGCCACGCGTGCTTTGCCCGGCCAGTTGGCCTTTGGCGGGTTGGGGCCGTAGCCGGCCATGTCGCGGGGATAGGTCATTTTCAATCCGTCCTCAGCGCCAATCCAAGACCCTTAGTTCTCAACCAACGATCGAGCAAGTACCGCTCTTCGGGCTCGATCTCGGTCACGTTACCCGGCGGCATGGCGTGTGACCATACGGCGAATGCTGCGATCTTGTGCGCGTTCTTATCAATCTGTTCGGGCGTCTCAAGCAGCAGGCCCTTGGGGGCGCGGTGCACGCCCGGCCAGCCGGGCTCGGCGGCGTGGCACATGCTGCATCGGCCCGCGATGACGTTTTGGGCTTCGGCGAGAGTGACGGGCGGTCTGATCTTCAAGGATTCTTGTCTTCCTGCAAAATTCGCCGCAAGCGTGCTCAGCCAAATCGCGACAACCACGCAGGCCGTTGCCACGCCCCACGTCCACCAGGGTGACGGCAGGCCCTTGTGCCGGCTGTTATAGAAGTGCCGCACCACCACGCCGATCACGATCACCAGTGCCAGGATGGCCCAGCTCCATTGTGTAGCGTACACGAACGGATAGTGATTGCCGATCATCACGAACACGACCGGCAGGGTGAGGTAATTATTATGCAGCGAGCGTTGTTTTCCCCTCTTGCCGAAAGCGGGATCGGGTGTCTCGCCCTTCAGCAGCGCCGCCACCACCTTGCGCTGGCCGGGGATGATGACCATGGCCACGTTCGCCACCATCATGGTGCCGATCAGTGCGCCGATCTCCATGAAGGCGCCGCGCGCGGAAAAGATCTGTGTGAAGATGTAGGCCGCCAGCACCAGGAACACGAAGCCCAACCCGAGCAGCCATCTGTCGTCGTCGCCGATCGAAGACCGGCACAATCCGTCATAGACGATCCAGCCGGCGGCCAACCCCGCCAGGCTCAGGCCAACAGCCTGCCAGGGGGCGAGAGCCATCACGTGCGTGTCGATGAGATAGAGCTCGGCCGCGAGATAGTAGACCACCGCCAGCAGCGCCATGCCGCTGAGCCAAGTGGCGTAGGCCTCCCATTTGAACCAGGTCAGCTCATCCGGCATCTGCTTGGGCGCGACCAGATATTTCACCATGTGGTAGAAGCCGCCGCCGTGCACCTGCCAGGCATCGCCGAAGGCCTGCTCGGGAAGGTGCTCGCGCTGCTTCAGGCTAAGGTCGAGGTGGATGAAATAGAACGACGACCCGATCCACGCGATGCCTGCAATGACATGCAGCCAGCGGATGAGCAGTTCGGCCCAGTCGAGGAGGATGTAAGACAGGCCCGTCATCAAGCGATATCCCGTGGGCGGGACTTTTTGCCCGCGATGTAGGTTTCGGTTAGGGCCCGATCGTCGCCGAGAATCATCAGCGCGAACAGCACGTCTTCGATGTTGTGGGCTTGGCTCACGCGTTCGGCCAGAATTGGCCGCGACTTTGGGTCGAGCACGATGATATCGGCCTCGAAGCCGGGCGCGAGATTGCCGATCTGGTGCTCCATGCGCAGCACGCGGGCGCTGCCGAGGGTGGCGAGGTGGAAAGCCTGCACGGGATGCAAGCTGTGGCCGCGCAGTTGCGCGATCTCGTAGGCCGTGCGCATGGACGCGAACATCGAGAAGGACGAACCGCCGCCGACATCAGTGGCGAGGCCGACCGGGACGGGGTGGGGGCCGGAGGTCATGCCGGCGAGGTCGAACAGGCCCGAGCCGATGAAGGTGTTGGAGGTCGGGCAATGGGAAATGCCCGAACCGCTGGCGCGGAGCGCGTCCCGCTCGCGTGGGTTCAGATGGATGGCGTGGCCGAAGTTCGCTCCCGGGCCGGTTAGTCCAAACCGTTCGTAGACGCCGAAATAATCGGGCGCGTCCGGGAACAGCTCGCGCACCCAGGCGATTTCTCTGACGTTCTCGCTGACGTGCGTCTGCATCAGCG
>JANMVX010000263.1:0-25991 GCA_031393505.1 Hyphomicrobiaceae bacterium
GGGCCGCCGATGATCTCGCCGAGAATCTCTTCGCAGACACCAGCGGAATAGACGTCGGCGGTATCGATCATGTTGACGCCAGCATCGAGGCACTGGTCGACCAAGCGGCGCGCCTCTGCGACGCCGAGATCGCCGATCATCTTGGCCCAGCTTTTGCCGCCAAAAGTCATAGTGCCCATCGTGATCGTCGAGACTTTGAGACCCGACCGGCCGAGCTGGCGATACTGCATGGCAATCCTCCCGCGTTATTGACTCCAGACTTCTGATACGAGTTATACGAGTGGTCAGCGACAAACGCCATCGCGCCAATTCTGTCGGCCCCCGCATCGACTCTGCCGTTTGGGCAGAGCCTGGCCAGTCGGGGCGGCCGAGAGGGAGTTGAGCCGGCCGGCTGGGCGAAACGGGGTTCGTCGCCTCGGCAAAGAGAACCTCTGAGGGCGACTGAGTCGAGGCGCCAGCCGACAACGTGCGGGCCGGTCTCAATTGCGCCGCCAGTCCCTAACAATTCGCGACCTGCTCCGGATAAGACTGGCTCTTCTTCGGGTCATACGCGTTGCGCCTCAACGGCTTGAGCGACGAAATGTAGAGTAGGCCGACATCGGCGCCGACGGTGCGGCCCGAAGATCCTGAGTTGGAGGCCATGTCAGCCCGGACCTCGGCAGCTTCCAGGATGGCCGCGTTGCGCTGCGTGCCGCGAGCCCGCTCCTGAGTGATGAAATCGACCAGCAGAATGGCGTTCTTGACCACCAGACCCATCAGCATGTTGAAGTCGATGGCCGAGAAGATGTTGAGCGTCGAGCCGCCGGCCAGCAGGCCGAGGAACACGCCGATCAGCGACAGCGGCAGCGAGGCCATGATGGCCAGCGGCTGCAGGAAGTTGCCGAACAGCGAGGCCAGGATCAGGTCGATGAACAGCACTGCCATCAGCACGGCCGAGCCGGCATAGCCTGCGGTCTGGGCAATGTCCTTGGTCGAGCCACCAAAGACCAGCCGGTAGCCGGGTGGCAGCTTGATCGTGCTCAGCGCTTGCGTCCGTTCGGTGCTGGCGTCCCCCAGGGCCGGTAAAACGGCGAACGTGCCGATAACAGCGATGGGCAACGTCAGGCCAGTGATGCCGGTGCTGCGCCAGGAATGCAGGAACAGGAAGACGATCAGCACCGTGAGCAGTCCACCCTCGACGAGCGTCGCCTGAACGTTCGCGACCGAACTTCGGATGCCCGCCGAGCTGTCGCGCACGACGCTGAGCTGAACATCCGGGGGCAGACCATTCGCCTGCAGGTCACTGATCGCCTTGCGCACGCCATCGGCCACCTCGATGGTGTTGGCGCTGCAGCACTTTGACGATATCGACCGCCAGCGCCGGTTTGCTATTGACCAGCGCCAGGCTCACCGCTTCCTGCGGCCCGTCGAGCACGTCTGCGACGTCGGACAGGCGCACCGGCGTTGCTCCGCGCTGCGCGACGATGAGATTGAGGAACTCGTTCGGGTCCTTCAACAGGCCCTGGATCTGAACCACGCGGTTCTCGCGCCCATGCGTGATACCAAACTCCGTTGATGTTGACTCATAGGTGATTGGTAGGGGCGCGCAGCAGCGCGCCCGGAGTGCGACATAGTTGGTCCGTCGGATGTGGCACGCCGGGCGCACTGCTGTGCGCCCCTACTCTGCGGGCGTCTGATCTCTCGCAAGACAATGGGTCAAGATCAATGCAGGTTGGTATGATGGTGCCGGCGGGCAGACCCTGGTTCTCGGCGCGTATGGCGTGACCTGATCGACGCCGATATTGTTGGCCTGCAGGCGATCCGGCTTGAGCCGGATCTCGATCTGCCGCTTGACGCCACCGGCGATGCTCGCCTTTCCCGCCCCGCGCACCGACTGCAGGCGTTTGGCGATGACCTGTTCGGCCAGCGTGGTCAACTCGCGCAACTTCAGCGTTTTCGATGCGACCGCGACCGAGATGATCGGGGCATCATCGGGATTGAAACGGCTGATGGTCGGGTCGCTGACCTCTTTGCGGAACTGCGCCCGGACAGCCGAGACTTTCTCACGCACGTCCTGCACGGCCACGCTGGAGCTGGTCGCGAGGTTGAACTGTATGGTGACGACGGACAGTCCCTGGTCGGAGCGCGAGGTCAAGGTGTCGACGCCGCTGACGGTGTCCTCGACCTTACGCCTGACATCGCTTTCGACCGTGTCGGGCGATGCGCCGGGATCGCCCGCCTCACCCGACTGCACCACGGCATCATAGAGGGCCTGCTTGGTGGGGATCGGCAAGGTGATCTGCAAATACAAGGTTGGCAAACACTTCGATCTCGACATCGAGGATGGGCCTTCCGCTTTGCGGTCAATGAGGAGCGCGTGGCCGCCGAAGCCGCGCTCGACAAGGTGCACACGCGCAGGCTTGCCGATGGCGCCCCGGCGTTTGGCTTCACGCGCCTGCTCGGCCATCTTGCGACCATCGTGCGCAACACGCTGCGCCCGGCTTGCGCGAAGGCCGGCGAAGCAACCTTCGACCTCACCTCCCGGCCAAATCCCAAACAGCAGCAGGCGCTCGATCTGATTGCCGCAATCGCCGTGTAGACAGGGGAGGCCGCCGTCGCTTTGATCTCAACCGATTGAAGCGCAAGGAGAATCGTCAAACGAGAGCTAGCAACTTCGGGTTGGGTGAAAGTGCGATGGTACTAAAGCTGATGACAAGCGGCTCGTGTCACGCGCGGAGTTCCAGAGTGACGCTTGCGCCGTCGGGCGTATTCCGGGCGCTCGCCGATCCGCCATGCGCTTCGGCGACGGCGCGTACGATGGCTAACCCGAGGCCGGTGCTGATGGGGCCACGCTCATCTGGCTGGGACCGCGTGAACGGGTCGAACACGCTGTCGAGCATCTCCGGGGGGAAGCCGGGTCCCGAATCTAGCACGTTGAAACGGACCTTACCGTCATTGCGAACGACCGAGAGCCGCACCAACCCGCCGCGCGGCGTCTGCCGGATGGCATTCTCAAGCAGGTTGCGGAGGGCCTGCTGCATCCGGTCCGGATCGACCTCGATCGTCTCGTCCGGCGCCTCGACCTCGATGGCGACGCCGGCATCGCGCGCCTGATGGTCGACGAGTTGACGGCAGCTCGCCATCAAGTCGATGAGCCGCGCCTGCACACGCCGCACCGGCATGCGTCCGCCCCGCATGCGCGCCAGCAGCAGAAGATCATCGGCTAGCCGTTGCAGTAGACCCACATCGTCGCGTGCACTTTGCAGCGCGGCGACGAGCTCCGGCGCCTCGCGCTTGCGGGCGAGCGCCAGCTCGATCTCCGCCCTGAGCGTTGCGATCGGCGTGCGCAGCTCGTGGCTGGCATTGTCCACAAACCGCCGTTCGCGCTCGATGGCCTGCTGCAGCCGGTCGAGCATGGAGTTCAAGGTTATGGCGAGCCGCGCCAGTTCATCGCCCGTTCGCGGTACCGGGAGCCGTCGCGATGGTTCGGCAGCGGAAACGGCCGCTGCCTCTTTGCGCATCTGCTCCACCGGCCCCAAGGTCGCCCCCGCGAGCAGCCAGCCGGCGCCTGTTGTGAGCAGGATGGCAAGCGCCCCGAGCGACGCCATGGTCACGAGCAATCGCTGCAGGGACTCGTTGACATCGCTGAGCGTCGCACCCACCACGACGATCTGATGCGGAGGCGGCTCCATGGCCACGGCCAACAGGCGGAACGGGTCTTCGAGCTGCTGATACTGCGTGATCTCTTTGACCTGCCGGGTCATGAAGGTCGGCCCCGAGATCGCATGCGCCTCGGCGGGCGTCAGCATGGGCGCGCTCGACACGGCGGTGCTGGTGGCCAAGATGTTGCCGGAGGCATCGAGAACCTGAGCAAAGGCCTCGTCAGAGTCGATTAACGTGCCGTTGCCGGCCACAGTATCACGTCCACTCGATTGACCAACCGCCGTCTGGAGCACCTGAGCCCGGGAGCGCAGGCCCACATCGACCGAGTCGAGGAGGTCGGCCGCCACGCTGTGATAGCCGATGGCGCCGAGCGCCAGGAACACCAATGCCATGCCGATGGCAAAGACCAGCGTCATGCGCAGTCTAATCGGGATTTGCATTCCCAATCTCGTTTCTGAGGCGGTAGCCCACGCCGCGGACGGTCTCGAGCGATTTGCAGCCGAATGGCCTGTCGATCTTGTCCCTGAGGTAGCCCATGTAGACATCGACGATGTTGGGATCGCCATCGAAGGCGAAGTCCCAGGCATGATCGAGGAGCCGCAAGCGCGCGAGCGCTTGGCCTGGATGACACATGAAGTAGTGCAGCAGGGCGAACTCCTTCCTGGTGAGGGCGATCGGCACGCCACCGCGCTGCACCGAGTGGTTGGCGGGATCGAGCACGAGATCGCCGACCTTGATGATCGGCGATCGTTCGCGCGGCGCCCGACGGACCAGCGAGCGCACCCGGGCGAACAACTCGTCGAAGGCGAATGGCTTGGTCAGATAGTCGTCGGCGCCCACATCGAGGCCGCGGACCCGGTCTGATACGTCGTCGCGCGCCGTCAGCATCAGGAGTGGCGACCAGCGGTCGGCCTTGCGCAACTGCCGGCACACCTCGAAACCGTCGATGTCGGGCAGCCCCACATCAAGGACGATGGCATCGAAGGCGATTTCGGTCGCGAGCCACACGCCGTCGGCGCCGGTTGTCGCCACGTCGACGGCATAGCCTTCCTCGGTCAGCCCGCGACGCAGCAGATTGGCCATCTTCGCCGTGTCCTCGACCACCAGCAGACGCATGGTCCACACCTCTTGTTCTGCAGTCGCCTCGGGAACGGCGCCTTGCTGCCAGGCTATCTGGCGCTCTTTGAGAAAACGGTGAGAAACGGGCGCTTTGGCGACGGCCAAGTTGAAGCCATCCGGATCGGATTTTCTCTCAGCGTTTCCTCAGGATCGCAATGCCATGGTTGCGGTCATGCTGCTGGCCAATTCAGGAGAACGGCAGCCCAAGCCGAGGAGAACGATCATGAGTCACAGGCACATCGTGGCGCTCACCGCACTCGCGGCCCTCATCCCGCTTGTGTCGGACGCCAGTTTCGCTCAGACGACGCCGTCGAACCAATCCGTCAACCCGATCACGCCGATCACCTTGCCGCCCTACAACCCAGTGATCAACCCCGCCAAATTCAGCGCCAAGATCACCAACAAATACTTCCCGCTCGTGCCCGGCACGGTCTTTGTCTACGAGGGCAACAGGGACGGCCTGACCCGGCGGGCGGAGCACACGGTCACCAGCGACACGCGCAAGATCATGGGCGTCGATTGCATCGTCGTGCGCGACATAGCCTTCACCAACACCGAAATGGTCGAGAAGACCGTCGATTGGTACGCCCAGGATAGCCTCGGCAACGTCTGGTACTTCGGCGAGGACACCGCCGAGTACAAGAACGGCAAGGTCACGAGCACGCACGGCACCTGGATGGCCGGTGTCGACGGCGCGCTGCCCGGCATCATCATGCAGGCGTCTCCCAAGCTTGGTGAGGGCTACCGTCAGGAATATCGGCCGGGCGCTGCGGAGGACTACGCCAAGGTGGTCCAGGTCAACGCCGGCACGCTAGGCCCCATGGGCAAGTACGACAATGTGGTCGTGACCGAGGACACCGACCTGCTCGATGTGAACAAGTTCGAGCACAAGTCCTTTGCGCCCGATGTCGGGTTCATCGGCAGTAGCGGTCTCGTCAACGGCCATCAAGAAGAGATCGGACTGGTCAAGATCCTGAAGTCCAACTGAGCTGACTGACGCCACCGCGAAGTATCGGAGAGTCATCGTGAGTCAACCGTTGGAAGCCGTGTTGACGGCCAGGGACGTGTACCACATCTACCGGGACGGCGACGTCAGAACCGTGGCTCTGCGCGGTGTGGCCGTGGTGCTCGAGACATCTTCGTGGACCACGGTCATGGGTCCCTCGGGAAGCGGCAAGAGCACGCTGCTCCACATCCTCGCCGGCCTGCTCGAGCCGACCGCCGGGATAGTGAGCGTCGACGGCCAGGACGTGACCCGCCTGCCGGCTGCGGCGCGCGCCCAATGGCGCCGGCGTAGCGTCGGCCTGGTGCTGCAGCGCGACAATCTGCACCCCCATCTCGACGTCGCCGAGAACGTGGCCCTGCCCCTGCGGCTGCAGGGAATGCCCGCACAAGGTATCCGCGAGCGCGTGACATCGCTTCTTGAGCTTGTCGGGCTTACCAAGCGATCCAATCACTGCTCCGGCCAGTTGTCTGGAGGTGAGGCGCAGCGCGTGGCGTTGGCCGTCGCGCTCGCTGCGCAGCCGAAAGTGCTGCTCGCCGACGAGCCGACGGGCGAACTCGATTCCACGACGGCTGCGGGCATCCTCGATCTCATCGAGGCGCAGCGGCAGCACAGCGGCGCCGCCATCTTGACCGTGACCCACAACCGGCAGGTGGCCGAGCGGGCGGGCCGCCGTCTGGCGATGCGCGATGGAGTGCTGATCGATGTCAGTTGATGGAACCGTGGCGATCGAAGCGACAGGTTTGTCCCGCAGCTTCACCGCGACCGGACACAGGCTCTCGGCCTTGAGCGATGTCTCCCTTACCGTTGACCGGGGCGAGGTCGTGGCCATCATGGGCCCCAGCGGCTCGGGCAAGAGCACGCTTCTTTATCTGTTGGGCGGGCTCGACCTGCCCGATGCCGGTTCCGTGCGCCTCGCAGGCGTCGACTGGCAGACTCTCGAGGGCGCCGCGCGGGCCCGCTTCCGCCGGCAGAATTGCGGTTTCATCGTGCAGGGTCTCGCGCTGCTGCCGCAGGCAACCGCCGCCGAGAACGTCGAGGTGCCGCTGCTGCTGGAGGGTGTGGAGGTGCACAAGCGCGGCCGGCTCGTCGCCGAGGCGCTGGAGCGGGTAGGGCTCATGGCTCAGGCGGCCCAGTTGACCGACCAGCTCTCCGGTGGCGAGCAGCAACGCGTGGCCATCGCCCGGGCTCTCGTTCTCGAGCCGGCCGTCGTGCTCGCCGACGAGCCAACCGGCAGCCTCGATTCGGTCACGGCGCAAACCGTGACGCGGTTGCTCGTGTCTGCCGCACGCGAGCGCGGCGCGGCGATCGTCCTGGTCACACATGATCCTGCGATCGCCGCGCATGCCGATCGCATCGTGTCCATGCAATCAGGAGGCTTGCTATGAGCCAGGATAAGAGCATCGTCCTGCCCAACGGCTCGACCGAAAGCCCGCCTCGCGACGTGCACGCCGGAAAGTCGTCAAATACAACCGTCAGCAGCAGAGTCATCCTGTGGCTGCTCCGCCGCAGCATCAGCCAGGCGCCGCGGCGTCTCGTGCTGGAGGCGGTCGGCGTCGCATTCCCCGTCGCCATGCTCGCGGCGACCCTCCTGTTCGTCGACCACGCCGTCCAGTCCATGACGCCCAATGCCCTTCGGCCCGTGCAGGTCGAGATGCGGGCCTTGTCGAAGTCGCTCGATGTCGACATCGCGGCCACCGCCGCCAAGCTGGCCAGCGAGGACGGAGTGAAAATGGTCGAGCCGTTCGCGGCCGCCAACGTCCTCGTATCCGCGGGCAACTCCGGCCAGCTCACGACGCGGCTGTTTGCGGTCAGGCCCGCTTACCTCCTGAATCATCCTTGGGTCAGGGTTGTGAGCGGAGGACTTACTCAGGGTGCGTTGCTGAGCCAGGCCTTGCAGGCGTCGTCCGGTTTTCAATCGGCCACGACGATCACGATCAGCCTGCCGGGCGATGCGCCACCAATGTCGCTGGCCCTTCCCGTCGGCGGATCCGTCGATCTGCGCGCGGCCACGACCTGGTTCGCCATTCCTTACGGCGAGGTGCAGGGCGACATTGTCACTGTGCCGCGCGCCATCGTCATCGACTGGACGACCTATGAGCGCGACGTGCTGCCCGCGCTGCGCGCCTGGACCAAGGCCGGCGGCCTGCCCTTGTTCGATCCGGGCTCCGGCGAGCTTCCGCCGTCGACCCTTGAGGCCCACGTGACCGTCGACCACACGACCTATCCGGCCGATCCCGGACGGGCGTCGCTCTGGACCGGAGCGCTGCAACGCGCGCTCGGGCGCCAGGCCGGCGTCTCCTTCATCATGGCGGACAATGCCGCCGAGGTCCTCATGGAGGGCCGGGAGGACTCGATCAATGCCAAGGTGCTGTTCCTGCTGCTCGGCATTCCCGGCGTGCTGGTGGCGGCCGCACTGGGTCTGACGGGCGCCTCGACCCTGGTCGAAGCGCACCGGCGGGAGGAGGCCCTGTTGCGCATGCGCGGGGCGACAAGCGGCCAGACGGCGGGGCTCGCCACTGCTCAGGCCGCGGCGGCCGGCATCGTGGGATCGGTTCTGGGTCTGCTGGTTGCGGGCCTCGGGGTCAGTGGCGTCATCGGCCGGCCGGTCTGGCAGGGGGTGCCCGGCGAAGGCCTGCTGCTGTCGATCCTGCTGGCCGCGACCGCCGGAGTGATCACCTGCGCCATCCGCGTCATCGTGCTGCGCCGCTCGAGCCGCAAGTCCGACGTGTTCGAGCGCCGGTTGCTCGAGCGGGGATGGTCGCCGCTCTGGCTGCGTGGCCGGCTCGATCTCGTCGCCATCGTGGCCGGACTGGCGATCCTCGCCGTCAACATCCTGGCCGGCGGGCTCAAGCGCACTCCCGTCGAGGGCGCCGCGCTCGCCCTGTCGTTCTATGTGTTGCTCGCCCCGCTCGCCATCTGGCTCGGATCAAGTCTGCTCATGATCCGCGGCCTGCTGGCCCTTCTCACCGTCTCGGCCCGGCCCGAGCGCAATCGATCAATGTCCTCATGGAGCGGCGCGTGTCTGCGCTGGCTCGGGCGCCGGCCCGCCCATGCCGCGCGTGCTCTGGCGATCGGGGCGCTGGCGGTCGCTTTCGGCACGGAGGTGCTCGCCTTTGCCGCCACCTATCAGTCGGCCAAGGAGGCCGACGTCGTCGCCGCCATCGGTTCCGATCTTCGGTTAACGCTGGAGGATCCGCGATTCCCATTGCCTCCGCTCGGTGCCGAGATCATGGCGACCACTGCCATCCATCAGGTTCCGGCACGATCCGACACGGACCGGAAGATGATCCTCGCCATCGATCTGCCGACGTATCAGGCGACGATTACCAGCGCTCCCCGGATGGTGGCGGGCGAGGGGCCGGAGGCGCTGGCCAAAGAGCCGATGGGCGCACTGATCAACAGCGAGATCGCGGAATCGGCCGAGGTGGCCGTGGGCGACATGCTGCCCTTGACCATCTTCCCCGACGACTTCGAGAACGCGCGCGATATCGAGCTGAAGGTACTGGGCGTGTTTACGGCCTTCCCGCCCACATACCCTGTCACTGAGATCGTCACGACGCTCGGAGCCTTGCCGCGCGCGTCGACCGTTCCACCCGACTTCTACCTGGCCCGCGTGGCGCCTGGCCACGCGCCAACCGAGATCGCGGCTCAGCTGCGCGTCGGACCTTCGGGACGGACATTCGCCGTTTCGACAGTTGCGGCCCCGAACGAGCGCGGGCTCACTGCGCTCAATCTGGCCGGCCTCAGCCTCATCGAGGCGATCGGAGCCAGCCTCATTGCAGCCGTCGGTGTCGCCGTGCTCGGCGCGTTTCTGATCATTGAGCGCCGGCGCGAGTTCGCGATCCTGCACGCGATCGGCGCCGATGCGCGCCAGATCCTGACCGGCCCGGTCTTGGAGGGATGCGTCGTCGTGCTCGGCAGTCTTGCGATCGGTGTTCCGGTCGGCCTTGGTCTCAGCATGCTGGCGGTTCGCGTGCTGGGCCTGTTTTTCGTGCTTCCGCCGCCGCTGCTGGTGGTGCCGGTCTGGCAGCTCACGGCCCTCGTCATGCTGATGGTGATGGCGTCGGCAACCGCACTTGGAATGGCCCTTGCGGCTGTGAACCGCGTCCAGCCGGCCTCCGTGCTCAGGGAGCCCTGATCAACAAACAGCCGGCCGGCTGCGAGCGCTCTCTCACCGGATTCTCAGGTGCCAAGTCCTAGACTTCGCGAACTCAACACTGGAGACATCCCAATGGTCACGCGCTTCCTCGTTCCGGCTCTGCTCGGCGTCGGTCTCGTCCTCGCGCCGGGTGGCCCGTCAGGCCTGGCGCTCGCCGCCGGAACCATCGATCCGGCGAGCTTCTCGGCGACGGTCGACAATCCCTGGTACCCGTTGAAACCCGGAATGGTTCTGACCTACAGCGGCGCCAAGGACAATAAGCCCGCGGCCCGGGTCGTCACTGTGACGAGCACGACCAAGGTCGTCGGTGGCGTCACCTGCGCGGTCGTCAAGGACGAGGTGGCGCTTGCCGGCAAACTCGCGGATCGGACCACCAGCTACTATGCGCAGGACCGGGACGGCAACGTCTGGACCTTCGGCGAGGACGTCCAGGAGTTCAACAGCCAGGGCAAGGTGGCTAAGACGGAAGGGTGGCAGGTGGGCGTCGATGGCGCCGAGCCAAGCCTGATCATGGAGGCAAAGCCTACTGTGGGTCATACGATCATCCACAAGTATACCAACAATTACGTTGAGGTCATCAATCTCGCCAAGGCCGTGAAAGTGCCCTTCATGACATACCAGGGCGCCCTCCAGGTGAAGGAGTGGACCCCCGACGAGCCCGATGTTCTGGTGCACAAATACTATGCCCGCGGCGTCGGCGAGGTCCGCGATGTGACGCTCAAGGGCGACCAGGAGGAGTTCATGCTCGTCAGCGTCAAGCCATAGGCTCCGCATCGGGCATCGGGCCGATCCGCCCGCCAGCTCGCCAAGCGTCCTGCTCTGAGATATCCAATGCTGTCGCCGGAGGATGTTAGCTGCACGAACTCTTGATTGAGGACGATCCCATGACCTGCGCCGGGTTGGTCGGCGCGGCTGTTGGCGACCTTGCGTATGACTTGTGCATTGATGGCCGCCACGCACTCGCGGCCATCCCCTTGGTCGGTCTGAGCGCCGCTCGTCTGCACTGTAATATTCGGAGATATACCCCGCCGACGCCGACCAAGTTGCACTAATGGCGTAGCCGTCGCTACTCTTGCGCCAGGGGGCGTTACCCGAATGGGCCGAGACCCATTGGGGGCTCGGTCGAGGCGGCGGTTTCGGCCTGCCGCGATAGCACCCGGTCGCAGCCGACTTCAGGCCGCGAGGCGGCATAATTCGGTGCGGAAATAAGTAGCGCAACGGGTTGCAAGTATCGGACGGTGATGTGGTTCAATAAGCGTGACTTGCGAGCCACTAAGAACCAACTGGTGTTGCGTCGTGGTCGCAGTTGTCAAGAATCGCGTTGAAATCAAAGGATGAAATTCAGGTGATGACGTTACGACCATATTGTTGATGCTTGTGTTTGGCCTGCATTTGCAGGTTGTGACGCCAACTAGGCGTCGTTCTTTTATCCTGTTGTTGTTGTTGTCCAAAAATATACTCTGAATCTTCCCAGGAATTCCGAACAGAATTGCAACACGTCTTTGGCCGACGCTTTCTTACGAGTCGCGCATGATTGTGCAGTCCGACGTCGGACCGGCCATTCAGGCATTACAACTCGCCGCCAATTGCGTGAGGGTCTGCTCAAGGGACGTCGAGGTCGGCTCGCCGCGCTCGGACCGTTTCGAGATGGGCCAGCGTCAAGACGCGCGCACTCTCAAACACTCAAACACGATGACTTGGGCGATTGCATTGCCTCTATCAGCGAGGCTCAGTCCGCGCGCCTACGCAGTCATGGGTACGGACGATGCGGCTGTCACGCATCCTAACGGTCGCGTGCGCGGCCTGGACGGATTGCGCGTGGTCGACACCTCCCTGATGCCGCAGGTCACCAACGCCAATTTCAACGCGCCAACCATGATGATGGCCGAGCGCAATGCCGATATCATCCGTAGACGCGCTTTGCTGCCGCCCGAGACCGCCCCGGTAGCAGGTCCAATCCTTGGCGCTTCCGGCGATACCTGATCGTGCGCCGCTGTATGACGGCTGCGCCCATTGAGGGTGCATCGCCCAGGCGCTGTCATCTGCCTGTCACAGATATCCGCCAATCGGTTTTCCTAGCGCAGGCCGCAGCTCTTTTTGAAAGGCATTCGTCGATGACCGAACCTCCGTACAATGTCCTGTTTCTCTGCACCGGCAACACCGCCCGCTCGGTTCTCGCCGAAAGCATCCTGCGCAGACTTGGCGCGGGGCGCTTTCATGCGTTCTCCGCCGGCAGCCAGCCCAAGGGCGTGGTCAATCCGGTCGCGCTGAAAGTGCTGGAGGCCTTGGACTATCCGACCGAGGGCCTGCGCTCCAAAAGCTGGCAGGAATTCGCCGCACCCGGCGCCCCGCGGATGCACTTCATTATAACGGTTTGCGACAACGCCGCTGGCGAGAGCTGTCCGGTTTGGCCCGGCAAGCCAGCCGCCGCGCATTGGGGCATCGCGGACCCCGCCGCTGTCGAAGTCGGCGATGCCAGGAAAATGCGGGCGTTCACGGAAGCCTTCCACCATTTGAAGGACCGCATCGCCGCCTTCGTCGCTTTGCCAATCGACCGGCTCGATCCGGTGTCGCTGTCAGTGTCGCTGCGCGAGATCGCCCGGTTGGACGGCGCCACGGCGCTTGCAGGAGGTCGCGCCGATGACTGACGCCTTGCCACGGCGCCTGCTCGCCGAAGGTCTCGGATCGGCCTTTCTGCTCGCCACGGTGATCGGCTCGGGCGTCATGGGCGCGAAACTGGCGGGCGGTAATATCGCACTTGCCCTGCTCGGCAACACGCTGGCGACCGGCGCCATCCTGGTGGTGCTGATCCTGATGTTCGGCCCAGTCTCCGGCGCGCATTTCAACCCGGCCGTGACGCTGGCTATGGCCATCCGCCGAAAACTTCCGTGGACTGACGTTGCGCCTTATACTGTGGCTCAGCTGATTGGCGCGATCCTCGGCGTCTGGGCCGCCCACGTCATGTTCGATCTGCGCGTGCTGCAGATTTCGACGACCGTGCGCACCGGGACCGGCCAATGGTTTGCCGAATTCGTGGCGACCTTCGGCCTGGTGCTGACGATTTTCGGCTGCGTGGCCAAAGCCGGCGAGGCTGTCCCCTATGCGGTCGGGCTATACATCACGGCAGCCTATTGGTTCACGGCCTCAACGTCGTTCGCCAATCCGGCCGTGAGTATGGCAAGGGCGCTATCGGATACCTTCGCGGGAATTGCACCGCAAAGCGTGCCGCAGTTCGTGCTCGCGCAATTGTGCGGCATGCTGGCCGCCGTAGCGCTCGCGCCGCTGCTTTGGCCGGAGAAGCCGTAAACGTAGGATGTGTCACGCAATTCAGCGCGAACTAACGTCTTGCCGCTCGCTCTGCCCGCTTAAGGCTGGGGCGGGGTTATCCTGTTCGCACTGAAGACGACACCATCGAGATCGTTCTTTTGCTCCATGCCGTCACAAAAGCTTTGCGCGCAATGGTTAGTACGGTTCCCGAGCGCGTAAAGATGGCCGGAGATAGGGCGCTCCCCGGCCAAAACCCGTTGAAGTCTCAGAGGTCCCATGTCACCAAATTTCAAGAACAATTCGGCTATGACCGCCATCATGATCGCGGCAACATTGGTTGTCCCGGCGCAAGCCTTCGCCCGCGACCAAATACGCGCCGTTGGCTCTTCGACTGTCTATCCCTTTACCACCGCGGTCGCCGAACAGTTCGGCAAGGCGGGCGCCGGCAAAACGCCGGTCGTGGAATCGACCGGGACGGGCGGTGGCCTCAAGCTGTTCTGCGCCGGTTTGGGTGAAGATACCCCCGACATCGCAAATGCCTCGCGGCCGATCAAGAAAGCGGAATTCGAACTCTGCCAGGCGAACGGCGTCAAAGACATCGTCGAGATCAAGGTCGGTCTCGACGGTATCGTATTGGCCCAGTCGAAGGACGCTCCGGATTTCAGTATTTCGCAGGAAGATCTTTTTCTGGCCCTGGCAGCGCAAGTGCCCGCTGATGGTTCGACGCTCATTCCCAACAAGGCCAAGACGTGGCAGGACGTCTATCCGGACCTGCCCGCCACCAAGATCGAGGTTCTCGGCCCCCCGCCAACCTCCGGCACCCGGGACGCGTTCCTCGAACTTGTCATGGAAAAGGGCGCCAAGGGGTTCGGATCGCTCCGGGACCTGAAAGACGCCGATGAGAAGAACGGCACGAAGGACTACGAGAAGATCTGGAAAGCGGTACGCCAAGACGGCGCCTGGATCGACGCGGGCGAAAACGACAACCTGATCGTTCAGAAGATCGAAGCCAACAAGAACGCGATCGGCGTCTTCGGCTATTCGTTCCTTCAGCAGAACAAGTCGAAGATCAAGAGTATCATGATCGACGGCATTCAAGCCACCTATGAAGACATCTCGAGCGGCGCTTACCCCGGGTCGCGTTCTCTCTACATCTATGTCAAGAAGGCGCACGTCGGAGTCGTCCCGGGCATCAAGGAGTTTCTCGCCGAGTACATCTCGGCCAAGACGCTGGGTGAGGACGGCTATCTCGTTCCTAAGGGTTTGATTGCAATGCCCAAGGCGGACTTCGACAAGGCCATGAAGGTCGCCGCCGACCTGCCGGCGATGGTGGCTCCGGAGAAGTGACATCGCACTCCTAGCGCTCTGCATGGGGTGCGGTCTGATCCTCATACAATTGAAAGAGGCGTCCCAAGGGACGCCTCTTTTGCGTTCTACGCTGGAATTGCTGTTTCCGGTAGGCACCACATAAAGCGGCGCGACACATGATCAGGCGGAGGCCAGGATAATCCTGACCTCCGCCAATGCCCCTTCAGTCGTCCCGAACTCGGAAACCTTACTTCTTGCCGCACTGATTGAAGTCGGGGCGAACCTGGGCGCAGAACTGGCCGCCGAAGGGGCCCTTCAGCGCCTTACCGTCATACGTCGCCGTAATGACCTTGGACTTGGTGATCGTGAGGCGCGAATTCGCGCAGGCGCGCTTGGCAGCGCCAATGCAAGCTGCTTCCGAAGGGGTTTGCTCGACCTTGTCGCATGACTTCGTGCCGCCGCACTTCGAGTAGGACTCGACTTCCATGCCCGGGCACGCGGTACGAACGTAGTGGACGGAGCATTCGCCAGCATAGGCGTTCGAAGCGAACGACAAGGCGAACACTGCAGCGATCATGCTGATCTTTTTCATAAACATTCCTCTCTGATACTACGACAATTGAGCCGCTGGTTCCGGCATTGCCTCCCCGCCAGCCCGCACCTGCTTGTGCTAAAATCATATGACGCGCCGATGACACTGCTGAATTTGCCGTAGACGTCCTTCCAGTAGCGATGAGGAACTTATTGATCTGAAACGTAATTACATCCAGGCAGCTCAGCGAACTATTGCAAGCCGCCGGGGCATGTGGTCCTGGCTGAACGTTACGGAGTGCACGGTGTCAATGAGAATTCGCCGATGCCGTTATGGCAGGCAACTCGTACTCGGCAAGCGCATTGGCCGGGAGCACAGGAGCGGTACCGGCTGCATCTTGCCACCGGATGATCTCGAGCCGGCCGTCCATATGTTCGACCAGCGCCGTGCAGCTTTCGACCCAGTCGCCAGTGTTGAGGTAATGGATGCCGTCGATCTCGCGATCGCCTGCCGCGTGGATGTGACCACAGATCACGCCGCTGCACGATCGATGCCGCGCATCCCGCACCACCGCTGTTTCGTAGTTGGAGATGAACTCGACGGCGCGCTTGACCCGCTGCTTCAGGTAAGCCGAGAGCGACCAGTAGGGCAGCCCCAGCCAGCGCCGGACCCGGGTCACCAGCAGATTGAAGTCCATAGCCAGCTCGTAGGCCGCATCGCCAAGCTTTGCGACCCATGGTGCGACGCAGACGACATGATCGAACTTGTCGCCATGCAAGACGAGGTACCGCTTTCCGGTGGCCGTGACGTGTACGGAGTCGATTGCAACCTCAAGATTGCCGAAGTGATGTCCGCAGAAGTCGCGGCAGTACTCGTCGTGATTTCCTGGAACATAAATGACGCGCGTGCCCCTGCGCGCCTTCCTCAAAAGTTTCTGGATCACATCGTTGTGGTCCTGGGTCCAGAACCACTTTCTGCGCAGCGCCCAGATATCGATGACATCGCCAACGAGATAGAGGGTGTCGCTGTCGCTGCACCGCAGAAAATCGAGAAGCGCCCTGGCCTGGGACCGTTTCGTACCGAGGTGTAGATCGGAAATGAAGATCGCCCTGTAGCGCTTGAGCATGGCGGTTCTCCGGTTGCGGTCGCGGATGCGTGAGCGCGTTGCTCACACGACTCGTGCGACAACCGGATGACAGTCCAGTGGTGCATTCACCGGGCGCCGTGGCTCCACAAGCGGCCGGTGACGCTGATCAGGCCCGCCGGTCAGCCGAATTGTGACAAAACCGGGCTTATCCACAGTGGAATCGCAGATCTGTTGCTCGCCAGCAACGGCGCGCCTGCAATCGGCTGTTCGAGCACAAGTGTGCCGGCGTTTGTCATGTGGGCGTTACACAGCGCGGCGAAACACACCCGGACGCCAGAGCTACTGTCTGGTGGATCGATGTCCAGCGCGTGGGTTGAGTCCGGCTGGTAAGTGTTAGTTGCGTGATGGAGTAGAGTGGCATGACTGGGGACTTCAAGAAAACGGCGAGCATGCTCGCCCTGCTGGCTGCGGCCGGCGTACTGGTTGGCGGCGTTGCGCCCAAGGCAGCCCGTGCGGCCGACCTCGGCGGCGATTGCTGCGCCGACCTCGAAGACCGCGTGGCCGAGCTTGAGGCGACGGCCGTCAAGAAGGGCAACAAGAAGGTCAGCCTGACCATCACCGGGCGCGTCTCGGGAACGGTCATGGCCTGGAGCGATGGTGGCAAGGCCACCGATCCGGCCAAGACGTTCGACCAAAACAGCGATGTCTATTTCGGCGACGTCTCGGGATCAGGTCCGCGTATCCTCTTCAAGGGCGACGCCAAGGTGTCGTCCGACGTGGTGGCGGGCTACTCCATCAAGTTGAACGACAAGTTCGGCGATAACCTGACCGCCGACAAGAACAGCCAGAACACCCATCAGGACGGCCCCACCCTCAAGGCGGCAGAGACCTATGTGTTCCTGACCAGCAAGGCACTTGGGACGGTGCAGCTGGGCAATACGTTGGGTGCTGCGTATGATGCCTACACGCTCAACGTGAACCCTGCGGTAATGGGCGGCGAGTCAGCCGGCCGCACTAAGGGTGAGTTCTTCCTTCGCCAGGCCAGTGGCGTGAGTGCCACGACCAAGTATAAAGACCTGCTCAATTCCTATGAGCCTGGTGCCGAGAACCGCCTGCAGTACATCTCGCCGGTCGTGGGCGACTGGTTCAAGGTCGAAGCCGACATCGGCGGTGACGATATGTATGGCCTGGCGGCGATCCTCGACGGCAAGATCAACGATCGGATCAGTGTCAAGGCTGGCATCGGCTATCAGTCAGCCAGCCGTGTTGACGGTGCGTCTGGCACGCATAAGCAGGCCAATGCCAAGGATACCTCCAACCGTCTGCTCGCTACGGTCGGTGTCTCGGACCCTGTTTCTGGCCTGTTCGTTCAGGGCAACTACGCCGTCGCCTACAATCAGGGTGCCGTCGCCAAGCACCTGCAGGATGTCACATTCTGGAAGGTCGACGGCGGCTGGTCCCAGAACGTCACCGCTCTGGGCAACACCACGCTCTGGGCAAGCTACCTGGAAAACAAAAACGTGTTCGAGGACGGCTCCAAAGCCAACGTGGTTCAGGTCGGTATCGACCAGTCGCTCGAAGACGCCGGCTCCAACGTCTACCTGACCTATGAAGCGACCACTGTAGATGCCAGTGCTGCTGCCCCCGTCTCGGGATCGGCCTTCGGCTCGCAAACCCTGTCGACCCTCACGGGCGGCATGACGGTCAAGTTCTAGTCCGGACCTGATCGCCTGAAACGTACCTACCTTACCTCCACTGTTTCCAACTCCAAGAGGGCGCCCATCCAGGCGCCCTCTTTTTTATTGAGCAAAAACAGATGTTTAAGGCGTCATAATTCTTTTATGTCTGGGGCCTACCAAGGCCGCGTGGCCAGTCGGACTATTGAGGGAGATCATCCGTGAACGTTAAATTGCATAGCATCGCTGTCGGCATCGCAGCCGCAGCTTTGAGCCTCGCCACCCCGGCGCTCGCCGCCCGCGACCAGATCCGCATCGTCGGCTCGTCGACCGTGTACCCCTTCACCACCGCCGTCGCCGAGCAGTTCGGCAAGGCCAATGGCAAGACCCCGGTGGTCGAGTCCACCGGCACCGGCGGCGGCATGAAGATTTTCTGCGAAGGCGTCGGCGACGACAAGCCGGACGCCACCAACGCATCGCGCCGCATCAAGAAGGCCGAGTTCGAGACCTGCGCCAAGAACGGCGTCACAGACATCGTGGAACTGAACATCGGCTTTGACGGCCTGACCCTGGCCCAGTCCAAGGACGGCGCCGAGGTCAAGCTGAGCCTCAAGCAGGTGTTTTTGGCGCTCGCCGCCAAGGTGCCGAACGACAAGGGCGAACTGGTCGACAACCCGTATACCAAGTGGTCCGAGATCGACAAGGCGCTGCCCGACACCAAGATCGAAGTGCTCGGCCCGCCCCCCACATCGGGCACACGCGACTCGCTGCATGAGCTGTTCCTGGAGAAAGGGGCGCTCACGTTCGATAGCATGAAGGCGATGAAGGACAAGGACGCCAAAGCTTTTGAGGCGGTCTGGAAGTCGGTCCGCAAGGACGGCGCCTATGTGGAAGCCGGCGAGAACGACAACGTCATCGTGCAGAAGCTGGAAGCCAACAAGGACGCGTTCGGCGTGTTCGGCTACTCCTTCCTCGAAAGCAACAAAGCCAAGCTCAAGGGTGTAGCCCTGGACGGCAATGGCCCGACCTACGACACGATTTCGACGGGCAAATATGTCGGCGCCCGCCGCATCTATATTTATTTCAAGAAGGCGCATGTCGGCGTCATCCCCGGCCTCGACAAGTTCATCGCCGAATATGTGTCCGACAAGGCGCTGGGCGAGGACGGCTACCTTGCGGGCAAAGGCCTGGTGACATTGCCGGCCAACGAACTCGCTGCAGCTCGCGCTGGGATCGAAACCATGACGACTGTCAAGGCAGACGGCCTCAAGTAGTCGACAGGCGGTGGCCGGGCTGTTGTGGTTCGGCCACCGCCACTTTGAGCCGGGATGATGCCGGAGTTGTTCTCGATGTTCGCTGCCTACTTCTCACTAATTGGTGCTTTGGCGTTGGCGGCATTTCTGCTGGCACGTTTCCGTGCACGTGCCGTTGCCGGCAATAGGCTGTCGGCGTTGCATTCCCTGCCGAGCTATCATGGTCTGTTGGCGGCATCGGCTGTTCTGCTGCCGATGGTGGCGATCTATCTGATTGGCGCGCCGCTGGTTGGCTGGCTGGCTGAGGTTCGCGCCATCGAACAGTTTCCGGCCGAGATGACGGCCGGCGGTCTGCAGCGCGGCGCCATGCTGCGCGATGTCGTCAACATGGTTGCGGGCCAGCATTCCGGCGATGCCGGCGCTGAGTTGCGGCGCGCCGCCGAGGTGTTCGCGACCACCAACCGCATGGGTATGCTGACGGTACTGGGCGCTGGCGTGTTGGCGGCCCTTGCCGCCTTCGGCTGGATTTGGGCGCACATCGCGCCAGGCTATCGGGCGCGCAATCAATTTGAACGTGTGATCAAGCTGGTGCTGATGGCCTGCGCCGCCGTTGCCGTGCTCACCACCTTCGGCATCGTATTGTCCGTGCTGGGCGAGACCTATCGCTTCTTCTTCGATCCCACGATTGCGGGCAAGCCGACCATCCCCGAGTTTTTGTTTGGAACCAACTGGAGCCCGCAATCGGCAATGCGCGCCGATCAGGGTGGCGAGGCTGGCAACTTCGGGTTCGTCCCGCTGTTGGTCGGTACGCTGCTTATCACCACCATCGCCATCCTGGTCGCCGGTCCGCTCGGCCTGATGGCGGCGATCTATCTCTCGGAATATGCCGGGCCGCGATTTCGCGCCGTGGTCAAGCCGCTGTTGGAGATTCTGGCCGGAATACCGACCGTCGTGCTCGGGTTCTTCGCCGCCTTGACCGTGGCGCCCTTCATTCGTGGGTGGGGCCAATCGCTCGGCCTGACGGTGGCGTCCGAGAGCGCTCTGGCTGCCGGCCTCGTCATGGGCATGATGATCATTCCGTTCATTTCCTCGCTGTCGGACGACGTCATCAACGCCGTGCCGCAGGCCATGCGCGACGGCTCCTATGGCCTCGGCGCCACCAAGTCGGAGACCATCCGCAAGGTCGTCTTACCGGCCGCGCTTCCGGGCATCGTTTCGGCCTTCATGTTGGCCATCAGCCGCGCCATCGGCGAGACCATGATCGTGGTCATGGCTGCAGGTCTCGCCGCCAATCTCAGTTTCAATCCGCTCTCGGCCGTCACCACCATCACGGTACAGATCGCCACCATCCTGGTCGGAGATCAGGAGTTCAACAGCGCCAAGACTCTTGCTGCCTTCGCGCTAGGGTTCGCGCTGTTCTTCATCACACTTCTTCTCAACTTCATCGCACTGCGGGTGGTGCATAGGTATCGAGAGCGCTATGTCTGACACTGTTCTTGGATCCGAGATGGACACTACCGCGAGCCAATCGCCGGCCGCACGCCGGATCGATTACAAATCCGCAGCAGCTCAGGCGCGGCTGCGCGCCCGCTATCGCACCGAGGCCTGGTTCAAGTATGCCGGTTTGTTCGCGATCGGCATTGCCGCGCTGTTTTTGGCCGCGCTGATGTTCAACATCGTGAGTGCCGGCTTGCCAGCGTTCTGGCAACATTCCCTGTCGGCGACCATTCAGCCGAGCGCCGCCGATGTCGATCCGAACGCGACCAAGGACCCAGTCGCAATCCGCAGTGCAGACTATGCCAAGATCGCCAAAACCGCACTACGCGGCATGTTTCCCGACGTCAAAGGGCGCGCTGACAAGAAGCTTCTGGATTCGCTCTTGAGTTCTGGCGCCGCCGATGCCTTGCGCGATCAGCTGGCCACCGATCCCGCACTGATCGGAGCGCCGGTGACGACGCGCCTGTTGCTGTCGGCAGACGCCGATCTCTATCTCAAGGGCGATGGCACGACCGTCACATCGACGCCGGCGAGCGGCGTGGCGACACCGAACGGTACTTCGGGTGAGATCAGTATCGCCATACCCGAGGCAACCTTCGCCAAGGATCTGACTTGGCTGAAGGGCGGCGTGTCGGAAGCGGCGATGGATGACAAGCGTCCGAGCCTGCTGGTGGCGCTGAATGGCGGCATCGCCAAGATTGTGAAACTTGAGCCGAACAGCGCGACGGCCTTGGTGCTGCAGCCGCTGACCACGACCGCCCCGGCCAAGCCGGGCGAATGGCGCTACCTCACGATTTCCACTCCGGAGTCCGAGCGCCGTTTGACCGACTCCCAGATCGTCTGGCTGGAGCGCCTGAAGACTCAGGGTAACGTGCAAACCCATGTCAACTGGCTGTTCTTTACTTCTGGCGACAGTCGCGAGCCCGAATTGGCCGGCATCCGCGGCTCGCTGTTTGGCACGCTGCTGACCTTGTTCGTCACCCTGTCGCTGTGCTTGCCGATCGGCGTGCTTGCGGCTTTGTACCTGGAAGAATTCGCACCCAAGAACCGGCTGACCGACCTGATCGAGATCAACATCAACAATCTGGCCGCGGTGCCGTCGATCGTGTTCGGGTTGTTGGGGCTGGCGGTTTTCCTGAATGCCTTGGGTCTGCCCCGCTCGGCGCCACTGGTTGGCGGCATCGTGCTCTCGCTGCTGGTGCTTCCCACCATCATCATTGCGTCGCGCGCCGCGCTCAAGTCCGTGCCAGGCTCCATAAAGGATGCCGCGCTCGGCGTCGGCGCATCGCATCAGCAAGCCGTGTTCCATCACGTTCTGCCGCTGGCCATGCCAGGCATCATGACCGGAACCATCATTGGCATGGCGCATGCCCTCGGTGAGACCGCCCCACTCCTGATGATCGGCATGGTCGCCTTCGTCGTCGATGTGCCTCGGGCGCTGACGGATGCGGCGACGGTGCTGCCGGTGCAGGTCTATCTGTGGTCGGATCTTCCGGAGCGCGCGTTCGTCGCCAAAACGGCTGCTGCGAGCATCGTGCTGCTGGTGGTCCTGTTCCTGATGAACGGCGTCGCCATTGCCCTGCGCCGCCGCTTCGAGCGCCGCTGGTAGGATTTGGGAGTTCGCATGCAGACCATGACACGCAACGGTACGGGCAATGGACTCAACGGTGGCGCCCACACGGCGCCAACCCGAGTCAGGGCCACGGACTGCAATGTCTACTATGGCGAAAAGCACGCGTTGAAAGACGTATCGGTCGAGGTGCCCGACCGCGCGGTGACGGCGTTCATCGGCCCATCCGGTTGCGGCAAGTCGACGTTCCTGCGTTGCTTCAACCGCATGAACGACACCATCCTCGGCTGTCGCGTCACCGGCAAAATCACGCTCGATGGCGAGGATGTCTACGATCCCAAGCTGGACGTCGTGCAATTGCGGGCCCGCATCGGCATGGTGTTCCAGAAGGCCAATCCGTTCCCAAAATCAATTTACGATAATGTCGCCTATGGTCCGCGCATCCATGGCCTGGCGGCCAACAAGACCGATCTCGACGAGATTGTTACCAAGAGCCTGAAGAAGGCCGGGCTGTGGGATGAAGTTCACGACCGGCTTAAAGAACCCGGTACCGGGCTCTCGGGCGGCCAACAGCAGCGGCTGTGCATCGCGCGCGCCATCGCCGTCGGCCCCGAAGTCATTCTCATGGATGAGCCGTGCTCGGCGCTCGATCCCATCGCGACGGCGCGCATCGAGGAACTGATCGATGATCTGCGTACGAACTACACCATCATCATCGTGACGCATTCGATGCAGCAGGCCGCGCGGGTCTCTCAGCGTACCGCCTTTTTTCATCTCGGCAACTTGGTTGAGGAAGGTGAAACCCAGAAAATCTTTATGGCGCCAACCGACAAGCGCACGCAGGACTACATCACCGGCCGCATCGGCTGATGGTTTACTGGGTGTCAGACACTTATGACGCCTACGCCGGACGTGTCATACATCGAATCCTATCAGGGCGTCATAAGTGTCTGACACCCAGTAGGCCGCGCGACAGGAGACCCGCATGCCCCAAGGCGCACACATCGTGACGTCGTTCGAGGACGAACTTCGCTCCCTCGACAACAAGATCGCCGAGATGGGAGGACTTGCCGAGCGGCAATTGGACCGCTCCTATCAGGCGCTCAAAAACCGGGATACCGTGCTGGCCGAGCAGGCGATCGCCAGCGATCGGGCGATCGACAACCACGAGCGCGACATCGAAGCGCAAGCCATCGCAATGATCGGCAAACGCCAACCCATGGCGCAGGACCTGCGCCAAATCACGGCCGCCATGAAGATTTCGGGCGATCTTGAGCGTATTGGCGATTTGGCGAAAAACATCGCCAAGCGCGCGTTGGCGGTTTCCGCCGAACCGCGACCCAAGCAACTGATGGGCGGCCTCAGCCACATGACCGAGATCGCGCAGCGGCAGGTGAAGGACGTGCTCGACGCGTTCGCCATGCGCGACGCCACCAAAGCGGAAGCCGTCTGGCGGCGCGACGATCAGATCGACGCCATGTACAATTCTTTGTTCCGTGAACTGCTGACTTACATGATGGAAGATCCGCGCAATATCGGTCTGTGTACGCATCTGCTGTTCGCCGCCAAGAACCTCGAACGTGTCGGCGATCACGCGACCAACATCGCCGAGACGACCTATTACCTTGCGACGGGATCCCAACTCGCCGAGGACCGCCCCAAGGGGGACGATAGCAGTTCGACATCGATCCCAATTCGCTAAGGATTGCCAATGACCGCTCGCATTCTTGTCGTCGAGGACGACGGATCGATCAACCTGATCTTGCGCTATAATCTTGAGGCGGAAGGATTTGCCGTCGATGTGGTCGAGACCGGCGAGGAAGCCGAAGTCGCGCTCGCCGAATCGCCGCCCGATCTGCTGGTGCTCGATTGGATGCTGCCTGGCCTCTCGGGAATCGAACTCTGCCGGCGTATCCGCGCAGGCAAACGCGCACGCGGCCTGCCGATCCTGATGCTGACCGCACGGGGCGAGGAGGGCGACCGCATTCGCGGCCTGTCGACCGGCGCCGACGATTATGTGACCAAGCCGTTCTCGCCAGCCGAATTGACCGCACGGATCAAGGCGCTGTTGCGCCGCTCGAGCCCGGATCGGCTGTCCGACAAGATCGGGTGGGTCGATATCGAGTTGGATCGTGAAGCCCACAGCGTGACGCGGGGCGGTCGCGACGTAAAGCTCGGGCCGACCGAATTCAAGCTGTTGGAATACTTCATGCGCAGTCCCGGCCGCGTGCTCAGCCGTTCTCAATTGCTGGATGGGGTTTGGGGGCGCGACGTTTATGTCGACGAGCGCACAGTCGACGTGCACATCGGCCGCCTCCGCAAGTGCATGGTGCGTGGACGCGAACGCGACCCAATCCGGACGGTTCGCGGCGCCGGCTACGTGTTCGGCGACCGGAAGAAGGAGGGCTAGTTCGCCCCGATCCGAACCAAGTCTCATCGCGTTACCCCTGCGACGCACACGCACGCCCATGCTGCAATGCACAAACTGTCACTGCGCTGTCATTTGACAGCCCTATGAGCGCGGCATGGGTGCGGGGGCAGCTCTCGCCGTCCGGACACGCACTCAGTCATCCGCGAGGAAAAAAACTCATGAGCATCCTGAAGACTTCGGTTGCGCTGGCCGCAATCGTCGCCGTTGCCGCTCAGGCGCAAGTCGCCGCTGCTGCCGGCATGGACGACCTGGTCGCCGCCGCCAAGAAGGAAGGCGAACTCACTGTCATCGCTCTCCCGCACGACTGGTGCGGCTATGGCGACGTGATCGCCGGCTTTAAGGCCAAATACGGCATCAAGGTCAACGAGTTGAACCCCGACGCCGGTTCGGGCGACGAAGTGGAAGCCGTCAAGGCCAACAAGGACAACAAGGGCCCGCAGGCTCCCGATGTTGTCGACGTCGGACTGTCGTTCGGCCCGCAGATGAAGAAGGACGGCCTCATCCAGGCCTACAAGGTTTCGACCTGGGCCGACATTCCCGACAGCATGAAGGACGCCGACGGCTTCTGGACCGGCGACTACTACGGCGTGCTGTCGATGATGGTCAACAAGGACCTGGTCAAGAAGATCCCCACCGACTGGGCCGATCTGATGGCTGACGATTACAAGGGCATGGTCGCGCTGTCGGGCGATCCGCGCTCGTCGAACCAGGCGACCATGGCGATCTATGCCGCTGGCCTCGCCTCGGGCAAGGCCGACGCCAAGGACGCCGCCACGGCTGGTCTTGAGTTCTTTGCCGCTCTCAACAAGAAGGGCAACTTCGTGCCTGTCGCCGGCAAAGCGGCCTCACTCGCTCAGGGCGCTACGCCCATCACCGTGCTGTGGGACTACAACTCGCTTAGCGGCCGCGACACGCTGAAGGGCAATCCCCCGGTTGAGGTCGTGGTGCCGAAGTCGGGCGTGATCGCCGGTGTCTATGTGCAGGCGATCAGTGCGTATGCCCCCCACGTCAACGCCGCCAAGCTCTGGCTCGAGTATCTGTACTCGGACGAAGGCCAGATCGGCTGGCTGAAGGGCTATTGCCACCCGGCCCGCTTTGCCGCCATCTCGGCCAAGGTTCCGGCTGACGTGATGGCTAAGCTGCCGCCGGCCGCCGACTACGCCGCCGCCAAGTTCCCCACGCTCGAGGAGCAGGGCGCTGCCAAGGAAATCGTCGCCAAGAACTGGGATTCGGTTGTTGGCGCAATTGTGAAGTAGGCTGAACTCCCTCCTCTCCCCGTGCTTACGGGGAGAGGAGACCGCGTCGCGCAGCCGCCCACTTCGGCGGCAAGAGCCACGCGGTCGGTGTGGGGCAGCCCCGTGCTCCCGCCCGGGTGGCCCCGGCCCCGCGCCCCCGGCCCCCCCGCAACCCGCCCGTCAACCCAGCGGTCGCCGCCGCGGCCCCC
>JANMVX010000265.1:0-24075 GCA_031393505.1 Hyphomicrobiaceae bacterium
GGGCCGCCGATGATCTCGCCGAGAATCTCTTCGCAGACACCAGCGGAATAGACGTCGGCGGTATCGATCATGTTGACGCCAGCATCGAGGCACTGGTCGACCAAGCGGCGCGCCTCTGCGACGCCGAGATCGCCGATCATCATGGCCCAGCTTTTGCCGCCAAAAGTCATAGTGCCCATCGTGATCGTCGAGACTTTGAGACCCGACCGGCCGAGCTGGCGATACTGCATGGCAATCCTCCCGCGTTTTCGACCACCAACTTCTTATACGAGTGGTCAGCGACAATCGCTATCGCGCGAACTCTGTCGGCCCCCCGGCATCGGATCTGCAGTTTGGGCAGCGCCTTGCCTGTCGGGGCTTGCAGACGCAATCAATTGCCGCGAGAGTTCATCGCTGCACAATCAAACAGTGAGGCCGTGTCTGGTCCTTGGGGGCAAAAACACCGACGCCCACTACTTGATGATCGCGTCCCGCGTTCGGTTCGTGGTCAGCACGACGACGACAATGATGAATAGGCCGTAGACCAGGCTTTGAGCCTGCGCGGTGATGCCGATCGCCTGGACCGCGATCGGGACGAACGCCACGGTCAAGGCGCCGAACACCACGTTGATCGGGTTGGTGAGGCCACCTGATATCGCCGTGCCGCCAATGAGAGCGGCGGCGATGCCGGGCAATAGGAGGTCGCTGCCCAGCCCACTTGCGGACGCCGATCCGGCCTGTGCGATAATGGTGACGCCGGCCAAACCCGCCGTGAAACCCGATATGGCGAATGCGAGAATCTTCAGCCAACGTGTCCTGACGGCCGCGAAGATGGCGCCGGACTCGTTCTTGCCAATCGCGGTCATGCCCTGGCCGACACCGGTATAGCGCAGCAACGCCCAGTACAGTATCGCGATGACAACGCCAATCCAGAACGTGAGGGGTACGCCAGCCAGCCGAAAATGGTAAAGCGTGGTGACAAGTTCGCGGTTCTTCGACACGTAAATTGTTTCCGAACCGCTCGTGACAAGCGCGGCGGCATCGAAGATGCCCAACATGCCGAGCGTGAGAGCAAAGGACGGCACCTGCCCATAGGCGACGATGGCCCCATTGATGGCCCCGAAAACCGTGACCGCGATGAGCACCCCGATCAGTCCCAGAACGCCATAAGTCGGCACGGCAAGCGCCATCAGAATGGCGCCGAGCAGACTGATGGAGGCATTCGACAAGTCAATCGAACCGACGTGCAACACCATTGCCTGTCCGAGCGCCACCAACAAAATGGACGCGGCAGCTCCGGTGACGATCGAAATTCCCGTCCCACCAAGAAAGGCAGGGTTCACGAGCGACACCGCGAGAACGGTCGCGGCAAAAACCAGAAAGGGCCCCAGAGCTTGCCAGTCGGCAAATTGCCAAAAGCGATACGCCACGGACGGCTCGGTGCCCGAAGGGCGAGCATCCACTCCACTTGCGGCAGGTCCGGCTGAATCGTTCATACCATTTTCTCGAGTATGTCTTGAACCGACAGGTCTACTTTGACCGCTAAGTCATAGCGGGCTGTCGCCTCGCCATCGCGCATCACGATGATTTCGTCCGCCATCTCGATGGCCTCCTCGATCGTGTCGGGAATCAGCACCACTGCGGCGCCTCGGTCGCAGGCCTGCCTGATCTGAGCATCCACCGACTGCGCGGCGCCCACATCAAGGCCGCGCAGCGGGTGATCAAGCAGGAAAACCTTCAAATCCTTTGAATTGAGCCACTTTGCCAGGACGACCTTCTGCTGGTTGCCGCCAGAAAAATGCGCGAGCGAGCGGGACACGTCAGTCGGGTGGACGTCGAGCCGCTCGAACCACGATTGCGCCATACGAAGCCGCCGGCTTGGACTATGGTACA
Source organism: Hyphomicrobiaceae bacterium (assembly GCA_031393505.1). Lineage (GTDB taxonomy): Bacteria > Pseudomonadota > Alphaproteobacteria > Rhizobiales > Hyphomicrobiaceae > JANYHF01. Next base: position 1,873 of record JANMVX010000265.1, read on the forward strand.
GCCCTATCGCCGCCTCGCCAGGATGCACCAGGGCAATGTTGCGCTCCGCCGAGAAGCTGCCGATCATGCCCTCGACCTTGCGCTCGGCGGGCACATACGCCAATCCGGCATCGACAGCACGAGCGATCGACCAGCCGGACACGCGCTGGCCATGCACTTCGATCGCTCCACTGTCGTAGGTCTCGGCGCCGAACATCGCGCGCATCAGTGACCCGCAGCCTGATCCATTGGAGCCGACGAGCGCCACAACCTGCCCAGGACGGGCCGCGAACGAGACGTTCCGGTAGTGTCCGCTGCGCGTCAAGTCTCGGACTTCAATGGCCGGAATGGCATTCTTGGTCGACCGGGCGGGGGATCGACGGTGAGCCTCCGACACGCGACCGGCCATGGCGGAAAACAGTTCTTCCTTGGTGACGTCTTTCGAGGGCTTGTCGAGAATGAAATGCCCGCTGCGCATCACGACGACGCGGTCGCAGATCCTGAGGATTTCGTCCAGTCGATGCGAAACGAAGATGACGCTGGCGAACTTTCTGAGATTGCGGATCTCTCGTTCGAGCACCGCAGTTTCCTCGCGCTCGAGAATCGCCGTGGGTTCGTCGAGGACGACCAAAGGGGTGCCACCAGTCGTCGGATCGATGCAGACCGCGCGCGCGATCTCCACCATCTGCCGGTCGACGAAGGAAAGATCGCGTACGAACGTTTTCGGATCGAGCTTAACGCCGATCTTTGCCAGCGCGGCGGTAGCATCGGCATTAACGCGCGACCAACGCTGTAGGCCAATCCGGCCCCAGACGTCGTCCGCAGCACGATGCTGATCGATATTCTCTGCGACCGTCAGGTTGGTGAAGAGCGACTGCTCCTGGTGCACAACGCCGACCCCGGCCTTGAACGCATCCTTCGGCCCGCGAAAGTTGCACTGCACTCCGTTGATTTCTATCCGGCCCTCGTTAGGCGCAAGGATACCGGCGAGGAGCTTTATGATGGTGGACTTTCCGGCTCCGTTTTCACCGACCAGCCCGACAACCTCGCCTTGTTTGATCTCGAGTGAGACCGACTTAACGGCCGAAACGGAGCCAAAGGTGCAGGTTACGTCCGTGAGGCGCAGAACGGGTGGTGGAGTGGCCGTCATTTCGCCACCCTCAAACGATCGCGCTGGGGCCACGCGACCACGACGATCGCGACCACCAGGATCGCTCCAAAGACGCCGGACTGAACATTGGGATCGACGCCAGCCAGGACGAGCCCGTTGTTGAGAAGGATCAACAGGAACACGCCGAGCGCCGAGCGCACCAGGCCGCCCTCGCCACCGCTGAGGGCTGTGCCCGCAATGACGGCTGCAGGAATGACCGTGAAAAGCTGGCCCGCGCCGACGTTGGGAGAGCCCGAGCCCAGCTGCATCGTGGCGAGAACCCCGGCCAGTCCGCTCAAGACCCCCGCTATTGCGAAGGCCACGATCTTGATGCGCGTGACGGGGATGCCGTTGACGACCGCCATCGGCTCGTTGTTTCCAATCGCCAGTATGCCGCGTCCCAGACGCGTGAATTCGATCAGTAGGACACCGCCGATGACGACGATCGCCGCCAGCCAGAACGAGTTGGGCAGCCCGAGCGTCAGCCGTGTCGGCCATTGCGACAATGTCTCACTGGTCAGGCTCGGCAGCATACTGTCGCCATAAAGGATCGTTCCCAAGCCGACGCCGACATTCCACGTGCCCAGAGTGACGACAAAGGAGGGGACCCTGAACAGGGTGAAGATCGCCCCCGAAAGCAGTCCCATGCCGAGGCCGATGCCAATGGCGATCACCCACGCCCAGACGCCATAGTCGACGCCGCCGCGGGCGTTGGGAGACATCAAGATCCACGCCATTCCCGCGGCCCCCATGACCCCCTGTACCGAGAGATCGATGGAGCCCATCAGGATCACCAGGGTCGTTCCGACCACGATGATCAGCGGGACGGAAACCTGAACCAGAACATTGCGAAGATTTTCGATGCTTGCGAATCTGGGATTGAGAAACGAGAAAACGATGATGACAACACCTATCGTCGCGATCCAACTGGCAGCGCCCTTCCAGTCGTCGGGTATAAGGATGCGCTTGCTCAGGGTCTCACTCATGGTCTCACGAACTTTCGCTGCGGAGCCGACATTGTTTCGATCTTAACCTCGACGGTGATCAGCACCGTCGCAATCAGCTTTGAGGTTCTCTCGAGAATTCTGCATAGGGTTCCGGCCATTGCCAGCTCTATTCCGGGGCATGAGGCCCCGGAATAGGTTTTTTTTACGCGGTTGCTTAAATCACTTGGGCATTTCTTCCGGACCGGCGCCGATGAGCTTCATGGGCGACGTGTCCCAGGGACCTTTCTCAATGAGCGCATCGACAAACGTCGCTGCAGCGTCCGGTGCATCATATTTGACATACTGCTGATAGTTGTCCGGCGTGACGCAGCTGAGCTCGAACAGGCTCTCGCGCTTCTCGGGTGGCAAGGTGCTCGGGGTGATCTTCCCGGTCGCCGTCAGATAGGCGGTATAGAGACCAACAGCCGAGGCCATATAGCCGCGATGGAACGTCTCGCCGACAATCGCTTTGTTGCCCCTGCCGGACTTCAGGTCGGCAAGCGTTTCTGGATAAAGGCCGTCGGATGCGAACTTGACCTTGTCAAGGAGACCGGCGTTCTCGAACGCCTGCATGGCGCCGATCTGCATGCCGTCGTCGGCGCTCCACACGCCGTTGATCTTGTCGCCGTACTTGACGATCAAGTCCTTGGCGTTGCGGTTGCCGAGCTGCGGATCCCAGTTCGACGGACGGGCCTCAAGGATCGTGATGCCGGGGAACTTCTCCTTCATCTGAGCGTTGAAGCCGGCCACGCGGGTCTTGCTGGTGGTGCTGTCCTGCACGCCAGGAAGCATCACGACGTTGCCCTTGCCGCCCAGTGCGTTGCCGATCGCGTCCGCGCCGCAGCGGCCAGACAGGACGCCGGGGATCTTCTGGAAAGCGACGAAGTTGTCGCCGACATCCGCCGGCTTGTGTTCGTTGGGGTTGTTCCACCAGATGGTGACGTACCCGCCGGCCTGCTTGACCGCATCGACGATGGTCGGCGCATCGGAACTCGCCACCGTGTTGACGAACATGATGACAGTCTTGCCGCCGGCCAGGATGGCCTGGATCTTCGAAATCTCGGTCTGCGAAGACCCGTTCGAGTTGACGATCTCGAGCGGAATGCCCAGCTTGGCCGATAGCGCCTTGGCCCCTTCGATATTGGAGATCATGTAGGGATTTGTGGTGTTGATCACCGAGGCGACCAGCACCATGTTCTCTTTTGCAATCGGCGGTTTCGATTCCGCCGAGGCGCCGACAGTTGAAGCGAGGTAGGCGGTCAGAGCCGTTAGGGTCGTGGCGGCAAGCCATCCGCTCGCCTTTGTCCGCCTGGCGATCGAACTGTAGGAGTTTTGGTTTAGATTGCGCATATTCATGTCCTTACTATATGAAGATCTATTCAGGCAGCGTCGTTATCGAAGAGTGCGGAAAAAAGTCCGTACATCATCGACATAGACCTCGGGAACTTCGAGCGGTGCAAAGTGGCCACCGCTGGTGTGAATGCGATACTGTTGAAGATTGAAATACGTCTTGGTCCAGGTCAGTGGTGGTTTGTAGATCTCGCCCGGGAAGATCGACACCGCCGTCGGGACGTTGACGACCGGGAAGCAGTCATGGCTTGGTGTCCAAGGGTTGCCGCGACACTCCCAATAATAGCGCGACGACGTTCCGCCGGTTTTCGTCAGGAAATAGACCGCCGCCGTCGTGACGAGATCCTCCTTGGGCCAGACGCGCTCGAATGCTGCGGTGCCGACGCCGCGCTCGGCCAGGCCCCAGAAATAACGCTTCTCGGTAATCCAGGCGAGTTGGCCAGCGGGAGAGTCAGTCACCAGGGCGGCGAGCGTCTGCGGCTTGGACAGCTGGATTTCGCCGTATCCGCTCTCGCGTTCGACAAATAGCTTTCCGCGTTCGAACCAGCCGGCCTCCGCATCGCTGTACTCACTGGCCGCCGGCAGGCCAAGCAGGGGGTCGTAGTTGATGCTGCGTGGCTGGTCCGGGTGAGTTGGCAGATAATGACTGAGCTGCGCTGGAAAGTGCGTGTAAAGACCAATGACGTCCTTTTCGTATTTGTGACCATGCTGTTGCGCAATGAGCGCGCCCCAGTCGCCACCGGCAGTCGCATATTTCTTGTAACCGAGAACGCTCTTCATGAGCTCGTTCTCCAGATCGGCGGTGCGCCAGAAATTCCAGCCGGTGGTCCGCAGCGGCGACGAAAAGCCGTAACCGGGCAAAGATATCAGGACGACGTCGAAACTATCGTCGGCAGAGCCACCGAACTTCTCCGGATCGGTCAAAGGTTCGATGATCTTGCGCAGATCCCAGAACGTCCAGGGCCAGCCATGGTGCAGCAGCAGCGGCATCGGGTTCTTGCCCTTGCCACGCACATGAATGAAGTGCAGCGGCACGCCCATCAAATCGATCTTGAACTGCGGCAGTTCGTTCATCCGGCGCTCGACGTCGCGCCAGTCGTATGTGTTTATCCAGTAATCAATCAGTTCGCGGTGATAGGCCGTGTTGTATCCATAGCGCCAATCATCGTTTTCGAAGTCATCGGGAAACCGCGTCCTCTTGAGACGCTGCATCAGGTCGTCGAGTTCCGCAGCGGGTATATCGATCTTGAACGGCTTAACATCATGTATTGACGACAAGGTATGCCTCCCCAGTCAAATTTCGCGGCCGTCGCTGTGAGCGCGGTCTAATGATCAAGTTGACGCATGACTTCCTTTATCACCGGCCAGACACGGGCCGCCGACGTATGATCCATGCTCTCTTTAGGCGAGTGCAGGTCGTAGAGATTTGTTCCGATGCCGATGGTGTCCAGCCCTGCAATGCGCTGTGTGAACATGCCCAACTCCAAGCTGCAAACCGACACGAGCACGTCGGGGGCTTTACCCATGGTGCGCAGATAACTCTTCTTGGCGACGTCGAGCATGTATGACGATGGATTCCAGGGGAACTCCGGTGCATCCAGCCCGATCTGCTGCGCGCTGACGCCATGGCCTGCCATCTCCGCCAGCGACATCATCTGTTGAAGAACGGCATGTTTGCGCGATGTCACCGCGCTCGTGATCGTGCACGTGATCTCGACGCCCTTGTCAGTCGTGATCATGAGGCCGATGTTGTTCGAGGTCTCCCAGTTGCCGGGCACCTCAAGGTTCTGGTTCTGGATACCGTTGGGCAGCAACGCGATAGTCTGTATCAGGATGTCCGATGCGCGCCTGGACAGCACGCGCTCAACCCGCGTATCGGGACGCTTCATTTCGATGCGCAGCGCCGGGTCGGCAATCCGGAATTCGTGCTTGAGATCGGCAGCCAGAGAATTGACCGCGAGCACTATTGCGTCGGCCTCGTCGGGCCGGACCCAGATCAGCGCCTGGCTTTCGGCCGGGATGACGTTGTTCTGCACCCCACCAGAGACCGATGCGACCTGCACGTCCCCAGCCTGTATCGCCTTGCGCAGTAGGCGGCCGAGCAGCACGATTGCGTTGGCGCGTTCGAAGTGGATATCGAACTCACAATGGCCGCCCAGCAGACCGCGTACATCCACGAGGAGGGCGGTCCGCGCCGGCCCGGCAGCCTCCCATTCAGCGTCAATGTCGATGCGGCAGGACACATCGCCGGAGCAACCCGCAAGCAGCTGCTTCTCGTCAATCCAATTGAAGTCGATCATCCGTTTACCGGACAGCAGGCTCAGATCGACGCCGTCGCCGCCAACCTTTCCCATTTCTTCCATGGCCGTCATCACGCATTCGAGCGGCGGATGCGGAATCTCCTTGGAATCGAGCAGCGTGAGCATGTAGGCGATGCCAAGCCCATTGTCGGCGCCAAGCGTCGTGCCTTCGGCTCTGATGCGGTTGCCGTCGACCTTGAGGGTCACGCCTTGCCGGGCGAAATCGTGCGTCACGCCCTCGTCGACCTTACACACCATATCGAGGTGGCCGTGCAGGATGACCGTCGGCGCTTTTTCGTACCCCGGAGTGCCGGGCTTCTTCACGATGATGTTCTGAAGCTTATCGCGGTGATGTTCGAGCCCGCGTTTTTCGGCGAAGTTTGCGACGTAGTCGGTTGCTTGCTCTTCACAACGTGAGCAGCGATGACGCTGGCTGAGCTCCTCAAAGAAGAACATGACGTCCCGAGGCTCGATATTTTCCAGTACCCGCATCGTTTTCTCCCCGATTGTCTTGTTAGCCCGCCGGCACTGCGACCCCGCGAGGCGCGCGCTGGTCGGGCCACTTCCAAGGTCAGCCGGCGAGGCGCACAACTGCCCCAACTGCTCGCTACGGCGTCACGCAATTGCGCGGTGGTCAGCGCAAGGCGGAGCAGCAAGACGGCCGCAACTGCAATTTGAATGTGATCTGGCTGGCTCGGCTACGAAGCGTGCCGGAATGAGCGTAGGGGTCGACCCTAGCTGCGGCCTGCTCTGCGAAAGGGCTGACGCGCAATATGCGCAACACCGTAGTTTGCGGGCGTCCGTCATCCCAACCATCCTCCCAGTATTTTAGCCATTCTGATGCAAATGCTCGTGGCTTAATTCTTCGTATCAATCATCTCCGCAGGACGCAAGTGATAAATTCACATCAAGAACTTTTGCGTCAAATTCGCTCGAAGCTCGGTTGCGCATCACACGTCAACGCCGGCGCCTCCGCAAATCACGCCTGGGCTGTTGCGCGGTTGCGATCTTTAGAGCCGCAAATCGGGACCAACAGATGCAATTTTTCAAGTGTTAAAATTTTTACTCTTGCACCTCCGTTCAGTGTTTGATACGAAAATCCTAATGACGATCATTTGCGCCACACGGGCCGGCGATCGGTAGGGAGGTTGATGATGACGGTTCCCCGCGAAACGATGTTGGAGATGCAGCGGCGCATGTTGCGCATTCGCCTGTTCGACGAGCGGGCCGCCAAAATGGTCCGCCGTGGCCTTATCCCAGGCACGATCCACACCAGTATCGGCCAGGAGGCCCAAGTTGTCGGGGCGTGCATGGCGCTGCGCCCGCAAGACAACATGTCGGGCAATCATCGCAGCCACGGGCATCCGATCGGCAAAGGCTCGGCGCTGGGGCCCTTGATGGCCGAACTCGTCGGCAAGGCGGCAGGCGTGTGCAAGGGCAAGGGCGGCTCACTGCATCTTGCCGACTACGCCGTGGGCAGCTTAGGGGAATCCGGCATCACGGGATCCTCAATCCCGATCGCCGCCGGCGCGGCGTTGTCGGCCCAGGTTCTCGGCGAGGACCGGGTCGCGATCTCGTTTTTCGGCGACGGCGCCGCCAATCAGGGCGTTCTCTACGAGTCGCTGAACCTCGCCGTTGCCTGGAAACTGCCTGTCATTTTTCTGTGTGAGAACAATCAGTACGCGCTGTCCACGCCCGCCCATTCGGTGACGGGTGGCCGGATCTGGCGGCGCGCCGAAGGCTTCGGGGCGCCCGGCGTGCTGGTAGAGGACGGACAGAGCGTTCTCGATGTTTATGATGCCGTCAGCGCAGCGGTCGCGCGTGCGCTGCGCGGCGAAGGCCCGACCCTTATCGAGGTGATGACCTACCGTTTCCGCGAACACGCCGAGGGCTTACGTTTAGCGGTCGATTACCGCGACGCCGCCGAGCGCGAGCAGTGGCTATCCCGCGATCCGGTCAAGATGTTCCGCCAACTGCTCATCGAGCAGGGCGTGGCCAGCGAGGCTGACATGGATGCGATGGAAGCTGCGGTCGCCGAGGAAGTCGAGGCGGCGGTGAAGTTTTCCGACGCCAGCCCTTATCCCGATCTCAAGGTCGCGTTCGAGCATCTCTATACCGACGCCTACACGATGGAGTCCGTGCTTTGACAGTGATGACTTACATTGCGGCCATCGGCGCCGCGCAACGCGAGGCCATGCTCGCGGACAAGCGCGTTATCATCATCGGTGAGGACATCGAGGCGAACGTTTACGGCACGACGGGTGGCGGCAAAACCCGGGCCGAAACCGGCGATTTCGTGCAGGAGTTCGGGCGCAACCGCATCCGCAACACGCCGATCAGCGAGGAGGGCATCGTCGGGGCCGCGATCGGCGCGGCGATGACGGGCCTCAGGCCTATCGTCGATTTATCCTATTCGAGCTTCCTCTACATGGCGATGGATCAGCTCATCAATCAGGCCGCCAAGAACCGCTACATGTTCGGTGGCCAAAGTTCGATCCCGATTGTCTTTCGCTCGGCCATGTTTTACGGACTCAACACAGGCGCCCATCATTCGGATCGTCCCTATCCGATGTTCATGAACGTGCCGGGGTTGAAGATCATCGCGCCAGCCTCTGCGAGCGACGCCAAAGGACTGCTGCGATCGGCAGTCGACAGCAACGATCCTGTGCTCATCTTCGAGGCCTGTCTGCTCTGGGGCCAGAAGGAAGAGGTCGACGAGAACGAGTATCGCATTCCGCTCGGCGTGGCGCGGACACGCAGGCAAGGCGACGACGTCACGCTGGTCGCCATTTCCGGCGCGGTGCCGCTGGCGTTGAAGGCGGCGGACTTGTTGGCCCAGGAAGGCATTTCCGTCGAGGTCATCGACCCGCGCACGCTGGTGCCGCTCGATAGCCAAACCATCATCAAATCGGTCAGGCGCACCGGCCGCCTCGTCATCGCCGACCCGGCGCATAAAACCTGCGGCGCGGCGGCCGAGATCTCAGCCATCGTGGCCGAGGAGGCGTTCGAGGCCTTGCGGGCTCCGATCAAGCGCGTGACCGCGCCGAACATGCAAATACCCTTCAGTCCAGTGCTGGAAGCTGAACTTTATCCGACAACGGAGAAGATCGCCGCCGCAGTCCGGAGCATCTGCAAGACGTAACACTTGGCCTCGTAACCCAGGATAGGAGCCGTACCGTGAAAGTCGAAGTTCTATTGCCGCAGTGGGGCATGGGTATGAGCGAGGGAACCATCGTCGCGTGGAAGAAGAAGGTCGGGGACCGCGTCGTCGAAGGCGAGATTCTGGCCGAGATCGAAGCGGAAAAGGCCACCCAGGAACTCGAAGCGCCAGCCACGGGCGTGCTGACAGAAATTCAAGTCAAGGAAAACGTGGAGACGAAAGTCCGCACGGTGCTGGCGATCATCGATACCGGCGCTTGAGGCCAATGCAAATGCCGAACACGACCCACGGATCGGCACGCACTGGTGGCTCGAACGCGCCGGCGCCAAGCGACACATTCGATCTGGTCGTGATCGGAGCCGGCATCAACGGTACTGGAATTGCGCGTGATGCAGCCAATCGCGGCCTGCGGGTGGCGCTGGTTGAAAGAGAAGACATCGGCAGTGGCACGTCGAACTGGTCAGGGCGGCTGATCCACGGCGGCTTGCGCTATCTCGAGCATGGCGACGTTGCCCTGGTGCGCGAGTCGCTGCGCGAGCGCGAGCGGCTGTTTCGTTTGGCGCCGCATCTCGTCAAGCCCGTGCCGTTGATGATGCCATTCTACCAGCACAATCGGCGTTCCAGCTGGACGATCCGGGCCGGGATGATCGCTTACGACATTCTGTCTTTTGACAAGTCGACCGCCTCCCATTTCGCGCTGTCGCGCCAGCAGACTCTTGAACGCTGGGCGGGCCTAGATCCGGAAGGCCTCAGCGGATCGGTCATTTTCATGGACGGCCAAGTGGTATGGTCGGAACGCCTGTGTGTGGAAGTCGCCCTGGCGGCGCACGCCGACGGTGCCAAGATCTACACCTACGCCGAGGTGAACGGCCTCATCTACGATGGCGCCCGGGTCTGCGGGGTGCGGTACAAGGACAGGCTGACGGGCGAGGCCCATGCGCTCGGCGCTCGTGTCGTCGTCAACGCGGCCGGACCTTGGGTCGACGCGGTCCTGGCCAATGACGCCAAGACCAAAAAGCGTTTCATCGGCGGCACGAAGGGCAGCCATCTGGTCGTAAACCCATTCCCGGGGGCCCCGACCGATGTTGTCTACTACGAGTCCAAGACCGATGGACGCCTGGTTCTCGTCATTCCGTGGGGCGCGCAATACCTGATCGGAACGACAGACCAACGGTTCGAAGACGATCCCGAGCAAGCCCGCGCCGATGCCGCCGAAGTCGCCTATCTGCTCGGTGAGGTCAATCTATTGATTCCGCAGGCAAAGCTGCAACAGAGCGACATCCTCTTCACCTACAGTGGCGTCCGCCCGCTGCCCTACGCGCCGGACACGTCTGAGTGGAACATTTCGCGCAGTCACGTGATCCATGATCACGCTCCCGAGCAGAGCGGTTTGCTGTCGATCATCGGCGGCAAGCTGACGACCTATCGCAGCCTCGCCGAGGAAACGGTCAATACCATTTTCCGCAAGCTCGGTAGGAAGCCTCCACGTTGTGTCACAGCCAGCCTGCCATTTCCCGGCGCCCGCGTGGCCGACTGGGACGGCTATCGCAACGGCTTGGCGCAGACGAGCGGGCTCGCACGCGTGACCGTCGATCGGCTGGTAGATATCTATGGCTCGCGCGCCAGTGACATTCTTGCGCTTGGCCGCGGCGACCCGGCGCTGCTGGAACGGTTCGATCCCGCCACCGGCGCGGTCGGCGCTGAGTTGGTGTTCACCTACGTCAATGAATTTGCGCGCACACTGACAGATGTTCTGGTGCGACGGACAATGGTCGGCTTCAACGGCAACAGCGGGGCCGGTGTCGCCGAACGCGCCGCAGACATTCTTGCGCCCCGCCTGGGCTGGGACCACGAGCGCAGGGATCGCGAGGTCGCTGGCTATCGACGCTACATTGAACGTTTCGCAGTGCCTGGGAAAGTGTCCGGCAAACCATCACACAGTACCACATTGGCGCCTCATCAAGATGCCAACGCCGCTTGAAGCGCGCGCGACCTAGCAGATTAAGAATACTGCACTGTTTCACCAATTGGACAGAGGACTGCGCCCATGAAACTAGTCGATCCCCGAACTGTCATCGAAAGCGCGCGAAAGGGCGGATACGCGGTCGGCGCCTTCAACATGCACAATGACGAGACCGCCGAAGCGCTGGTCTGGGCCGCCGAGGAGGCCAAGGCGCCGGTGTTTCTTCAGGTCGGCCGCGCCATCATCCCGCACATGGGCGTGCGCCGCGCCTTTGAGCTGACCCGACGAGTAGCCGAGCGCTCCAACGCGCAGGTGGTCTTTCATCTCGATCACGGCAGCTGGGACGAAGTCATTGAGGCGCTCCGCCTCGGCTTCAACTCGATCATGTACGACGGCGCGCATTTGCCGTTCGAGGAGAACATCCGCACCACGCGACGCATGGTCGACATCGCCCACGCGTTCGGCGTGCCGGTCGAGGCTGAGCTTGGCAAGATCCCCGATGCGGATGAGAAGGTCGATTGGTCGGCCTATTACACCGACGTCGCCGAGGCCAAACGTTTCGTCGCCGAGACCGGCGTGGACTATCTCGCGATCTCGGTCGGCATCGTGCATGGCGTCGTTCCGGGCCGGCCGCAGGAACCCATCAGTATTGAGCGCATCAGGGAGATAAAGGCAGTCACCGGCATCCCGCTCGTTCTGCACGGCGCCTCGGGACTGACCGACAAGGAGGTCCAGGACGCCAAGGCCGCAGGCGTCTGCAAATTCAATGCCGACACCGATCTCAGGCACGCCTTCCGCGCTGGCCTGGAGTCCGTCTTCGCCAAGGGCGACCGGCAGCTCGAAGAGGCGATGACGGAGGGTCGTAAGCGCATGGTCGCAGCGACCGTCGAGAAAATGCGCGCCTATGGATGCGCAGGCAAGGCGGCAGCGGCATGACCGGGGCACCAACCATGAACGACACCGTCAACCGGGACAGCGGCCGTGTGATGCCGCTGTCTAAGACCGCCAAGCTCATGGCCAAGCACATGTGCCAGGCCTGGCAGGCGCCGATGTTCGCGCTTGCCTGCGAAGTCGACATGACTGTGGCGATGGCAGGGCGCGCTCCGGGCGTGACGGTCACCGATGTGATCCTGTCAGCCTGCGTGCGCACGCTGCCGGGTCATCCCAAACTCAACGCCCATTATCGCGACGATGCGATCGTCGAGTTCGATGACGTTAACATCGGCCTGGCAGTCGCGGCCGAGAAGGGGCTGACGGTGCCCGTCATTCATGCCGCGCAGTCCCTGTCGCTGACCGAAATCGCCGCACGCCGTCGTGACCTGGTCGAAAAAACGCGGGCTGGCCGCGTCCGCATCACCGACGTTACCGGCGGCACCTTCACGGTCTCAAACCTCGGCATGTTCGATATCACCCGCTTCACGGCAATCATCAACCCGCCACAGGTCGCGATCCTGGCAGTTGGGGCCACCAAGCACCGCCAGGTCTGGAACGGCGGCGAGCCGCAGTGGCGGCCGATCTCCGAATTCACGCTCACCTGCGACCACCGCGCCATCGACGGCGCCGCAGGAGCGGCGTTCCTCGGCGCGCTTAAGAAGCAGCTCGAAGGTAACGGGACCGCTCAGTGATCGCCTCGCCGTCTTGACGGATCTGCGTCTCGCGAAATGAGCACTGCCGTTCCATTTCTCAGCGCCTGGCGCCAAAGGAGTAGCCATGACATTGCACCTCCAATTGTCGGACCTGGCGCATCTCGACAAAATCAAGCGCGCGCTCGCGGACAACGATCCCCGACGGCAGTTCGCCGCGCTCGGCATGCAACAGGTGATCGTCGCCGAGAATGCATTGGATGAACTGATCCCCGCGATCGAACGTGAGTTTGCCCGAGTCGGCCGCGATGCAGGCCCGAAGCGTCGCATCCACGTGGTTGCCGATACGGTCGCGATCCAGCGCGATGGCAAAAACCTCAAGGATTTCGTGTTCGCGCGGCTGGCGGAACGCTTCACAGTCGAACGCGTCACCCTGAGCGACGGCCATGCGACGCTGCACGCCGACGAAGCCGCGCAGGATCGTGCCGCGGCCGCGTGCCGGGGCTCGGACTGCATCGTCTCGGTCGGCAGCGGGACGATCACCGACATCGCCAAGATCGACGCGATGCGCAATGCGACGCCGGTGCATATCGTCGTGCAGACTGCAGCTTCGGTCGACGGCTTTACCGACAACTTCTCGGTCGTGTTGCAAAAAGGCGTGAAGCGCACGCTGCTGACGCGTTGGCCCGACGTCGTCCTCACGGACTGCCGGACAATTTCCCAGGCGCCGCACAGTCTCAATGCGTCGGGCTTCGGTGAATTGCTGTCGATGTTCAGCGCGCCAGGCGACTGGTTCCTGGCCTCGAAATGCGGGATGGACGACACCTTCACGCCGACGCTGGTGGAACTCCTCGCGCTGTGTGGAGAGGGCGTCGAAGATTGGGCGGCCGGCGTCGGCGCAGGCGATGCCGAGGGCATTGGGCGCCTGGCTGCCGCGCTGGCGATGCGCGGCATCGTCACCGGCGTCGGCGGAACGAGCGCGTCGTTGTCCGGCATGGAGCATCTGATCAGCCACATGCTCGACATTCATGGCGCCGAGACGGGTGCGCCGACCGGCCTGCATGGCGCCCAGGTTGGTGTTGCCTCGGTCATCTCGGCGGCAGCTTGGGAATACTTCTGCGAGCGGATGGCTGCGACGCCCCTCGATCCCAAGCACTTATTCCAGGATGTCGAAGCTTGGGAGGGACGCGTCAAGAGGGCATTCTTCAGCCTCGATCCGAGCGGGCGTCTTGGCGCCCAATGCTGGACCCACTACCGGCAGAAGCTGATCAAGTGGCGAGACAATCGCGCCGCCGTGGACGCGTTCTTCCTCGACTGGAACGCCCATCGCATCCAGCATGACGCCCTCGGCCTCGGGTCGCGCGCTATCGCCGCCAGTCTGCACAAAGCGCGCGCGCCGATGCGCTATGGCGATCTCCAGCCAGCTGTACCATCTGAATTGTTGCGCTGGGCCGTGCTGAATTGTCAGTTTATGCGCGAGCGTTTCACGATCGCCGACCTGCTGACCTTTGCGGGATGGTGGGATGAGGACGGCGTGACGAGCGTCCTCGAACGGGCCGAGGCGGCCTGCAAGGCGGCGGAGGCGCTGCACCGATGACCCGCGACCTGGTGCTGGGCATCGACTGCTCGACAACCGCCGCCAAGGCCGTGGTATGGGATATGAGCGGACGATCGCTTGCCGAGGGGCGAGCCTCGTTCGCCCTTTCGAGTCCGCATCTTGGCTGGGGCGAGCAGAATCCCGTCGATTGGTGGCTGGCGGTCGTCAAGGCCATGACGGAGGCGTGCAGCAAGATCGACGCGTCGCGCGTGGCGGCGCTCGCCGTCACGTGTCAGCGTGAAACCTTCGTCTGTCTGGACCCCGACGGCGAGGCGATCCGGCCGGCGATGCTGTGGCTGGACACCCGCGCCAGCGAACAGATCGCATCCCACGGCAGCGCCGCCGTCCACGAGATCACAGGCAAACCGCCAAATACGGCGACGAGCTGGTACAAGCTGCTATGGCTGAAAAAGCACGAGCCGCGGGTGCTGGAACGGACCTGTTGGGTGACCGACGTGCACGGCTACATCGTGCACCGAATGACGGGGCGCTGGCGAACGTCCTACGGCAGCGTCGACCCGATGGGCATCCTCAATCTCGAGCGTTTTGAACTCGATGCGGATCTGCTCGCGCAAGCTGGCCTGGAGCCGGGGCAGATCCCGGAGATCCACGCCCCCGGCGAGCGTCTGGGCGAATTGCGCGAGGACGTAGCGGCGGCCGTCGGGCTGACCCCGGGTCTGCCGGTGATTGCCGGGACGGGGGACGGTCAGGCGGCCGGGCTTGGAGCCGACATCACCGCGCCCGGCCGCGCCTATCTCAATCTCGGCACGGGCATGGTTTCTGGCACGTTCAGCGCTGATTACCGATGGCGGCGCGAGTTCCGCACCATGACCGGCGCTATTCCCGGGACTTACACGCCAGAAACCTTCATCGGAGGCGGAACCTACAACATCAGCTGGTTCGTCGAGCGTTTCTCCGAAATTCCTTCACGTCCTTTTGGCCTCGACCTGGCCCCCGAGGCGCTGCTGGAGCTGGCCGCAGCAAAAATTCCCGCCGGGTCGGAAGGTTTGCTGGCCTTGCCTTATCTTTCCGGGGCTATGTCGCCCTATTGGGACAGCAACGCCCGTGGGCTCTATTTCGGCCTGTCGCCACGGCACGGCAAGGCGCACCTGTATCGCGCCCTGCTGGAGGGACTGGCGTTGGAGCAACGGCTGGCGACCGCAAGCGCCGAAACGGCGCTCGGGACGCTGATCGAACGGGTCCGCGTGATGGGCGGCGGCTCCCGCAGTGTCCTATGGTGCCAGATCATCGCGGACGTTATGAAACGGCCGGTCGAGATCTCGCGCGAGGCGGAAACCACGTGTCTTGGCGCTGGCATCCTGGCGGCCGCCGGCGCCGGGCTGCATCCTGACATCTTGCGCGCGGCGTCCGCCATGAGCGGGATCTCCAGGACCTACCTGCCCGCCGAGCCAGCGTGCTCTGCCTATGACCAATATTACGAGGTCTACCGGCAACTCTATCCGAGCTTGCGCCAGTCGTTCGGCAAGCTACAGGAGATTGCGAAAACGCCTGCGCCGGCAGCGCAATAGCGGCAACTTGGCCGTGCCAAGGGCGAACCCGCCGGCCGTCATCAGTTGGCCAGAAGGAAGGCGGCGGTGCGCTCGTCGGTGACGAGATGAGTCGCGAAGCCGCCGCGCAAGGCAGCCAGGATCGCCTGGTGCTTGTCCTCGCCGCCGGCTACGGCCAGGCGCTGCGGGCTCGCCTTCAGCTCGTCGAGTGTGATGCTGATTGGATTGATCGACGGCGGTAACGCAACCGGGTGGCCATTGCGATTGATCCAGCGGCAGGCGATATCGGCGACCGCGCCTTGCTCGCGCAGAAAAATCCTCTGTTCGGGCGAAATGTGGCCGAGCTGGGACATCGTGCTACGCTCGTGTGTGCCACCGAGGCTGAACACTATGATCGAGGCTTTGCGTGCGAGTTCGAGCGCCTCCTGGATACCTGGGTCACTGGCAAGTCCGAGCGCGATCGCCTCGTCCTGGACATAGACCGGCGCGTGCAGGGCACTCGCCGGAGCATCGAAATACTGCCCCAGCTGCTTTGCCACTTCGGAGGTGTTGGTGCCTAGCGATGCGTTATGGAAGCCGCCAATCAAGGTGACGATCCGGGCGCCGGGAACCGGGTGCTGCCCGATCAGCGAATCTGCCATCGCCTGCATCGTGGTTCCCCAGCTCACCGCCACGGTCGCACTGTCTGTCATCAATTCGACCAGCGTTGCGGCGGCGACATGGCCGAGCCAACGCTTCTGCGTCGCTTGGTCGGCGCACTCGGGCACAATGCGAACCTTCTGGACGCCGAATGCGCGCTCGATATCGCGCTCCGCCTTGAACGTGGCCGACGAAACGTCGAGCGAGATCTGAACCAGTCCCTCGGTCTTGGCACGTTGCAACAGGCGGGTCACCGTGCTCCGGCTTACGCCCAACTCGCGCGCAACGTCACCTTGGGTGAGATCTTCGTGGTAATAAAGCCAAGCGGCGCGTGCAACTTCGCCCCCTTTCTTGTCAAAAACAATCATCGAAAGCTTGCACCGGTGTTGGCCGTCATTGCCATTAAAAGCCTCGCCTGATACAAAAACACAAGCAAAAACTAATTGTGTCATTTACCGCACAGACGATGAGGGGAGGGCGCCCGATGATCATAGGCATCGATCTCGGGACATCGATGATTAAGGCTGCGGCGTTCTCACGCGAGGGCGAGCCGTTGGCCGTCGCATCGCGCCGGCCGACGCTGCGGCACATCGGCAAGGACCGCATCGAACAGGATTTCGAGGAGGTCGTCGGCGCCGTCGGCGCCGTCGTGTCGGAGGTGCGCGCCGCCGTGCGGGAACCGGCGGAGGCGATAGGCATCACGGGCCAGGGCGACGGGTTGTGGTTGCTGGATGAACGTGGCTACCCGGTGCGCCCGGCAATATCCTGGCTCGACGGTCGCGGCAACGCGACCCTGCAACGCTGGATGGACAATGGGGTCTTCGAGGCGGTATTCCGCCGCAACGCCAATGCGATGTTCCCCGGCTGCCAGGCGCCGTTCCTGGCCGTGCTTGCCGAGACCGAGCCACAGACGCTCGCAGCGGCGGCGACCGCAAGTTACCTCAAGGATGGTGTGCTGCAGCGCCTCACGGGGGCGCGCGTCACCGAGGCTTCGGACGCATCCCTGCCGTTTCTCGACATCCGCAGCCGGCAATACGACCCGGAGATCCTGCGCCTGCTCGGGCTTGAGCAGTATGCGCGCCTGCTGGCGCCAGTCATGGCCGCGCCGGGCCAGGCCTTCCCACTGAACGCGGCCGGAGCCGCACTGACGGGACTTCCCGCTGGCGTGCCAGTTCACGCCGGCCCCTTTGATCTGCCAGCTTGCGCCATCGGGGCTGGCGTCGACAAGGTCGGAGAAGGCTTGATCATCATCGGCACGACGCTTGCCTGCGAAGTGCTCGTCGACAGGATCGACGCGAGCGCCGAGCCGATGGGAATGACCTTGTGCCTGCCGACGCCCGGCCGCTGGATGCGCGCCGTGCCGGCGATGGTTGGCACAGCCTCGCTGGATTGGGTGCTGGACTTGGTGGGCGCCAAGCCCGAGGGGCTCGAAAGCCTGCTAGGGCAGAGCGAACCGGGTGCACGCGGGGTAACAGCGCTGCCGTATTTTTCTGCGACCGGCGAGCGCGCCCCGTTTTGCGATGTGAACGCGCGCGGCCAGCTTGCGGGCCTCACCATGGGCGCGACCCGCGCCGATCTCGTGACCGCGGTCTGCGAGTCGGTGGCCTATGCCGCGCGTCATTGCATCGAGGCGGCCGGGCTCGACGGGCGGCTGCTCGTGGCCGGTGGCGGCGCCAATTCGCGCGTCTGGTGCCAGATGATCGCCGATGTCCTGCAACAGCCGCTGCATATCGCCCGCAGACCGGAAGTCGGCGCGCGCGGCGCCGCCATGACCGCGATGGACGTGGTGGGGCTCGCCTACGATCGCGAGGCCTGGACCCGTCCGGAAGGGATCATCGAGCCGAATTCCGGCGCCCGCCACTACCAGGACGGCTTTGCCAACTACCTGGAGACGGTCGAGGCGGCGCGAGGCCTTTGGCGCAGCAAGGCGCGCAGGGGTGTGGGGGGCGGGTGAGCGTCTCCCGCGTTGAGCGCGGCGTCGAACAGCTCGTTCAGGCCATCTTCCGTTTTTTGGCGGCAAGAAGCCGTTCGGCGACTTCGACAAAGCCCCGGCCGCCGCCGCCATCAGTCACATAGGCCGGCTCGGCTTCCATCCTGCCGATGAAGTTTCGCACCAGGGACACGCCAAAGGAATTGCGGAAAAAGCCGAACATCGGCGCGTCATTCGGGCTGTCGCCGACGAAGACGACGGTTTGGTTGTCTGTGTCAATGTCGAGGCCAGCGACCTCACGCGCGAAACGGCGGGTCATCGACAGTTTGTCATAGTGACCGAACCAGCCGTTGACGTGAATGGAGGACACTTTCGCCACCGCGCCCTCTTCCTCGAAGATCGCCTTGATCCGTTCGACCGCCTGATCGTCGAGCGGCGGGACGTCCTCACAGAAATCGATGGCGAGATCCGCCTCCCGATAGGCCTGGTCGGCGGAGACGGCGCAGCCCGGAACCTCGGCGAGAACGCGCGTCCTGATCGCTGCGAGACGCAGCCGGTTGGCGGCGCGGGTAGGGGCGTCAGCCGCATAGACTCTACGCATGGTTCGCAACGCCGGTTGATAGGCGAAATAAAGCGCGCCATTTTCACCCACGACGCCGGTCACGGGCCAGAATCGGGCGATCATATCGCACCAGCCGGCAGGTCGCCCGGTGACCGGCGCGACGAGGAAGCCGGCGTTGAAAAGGTCTTCCAGAGCGCGATAGGCATCTGCGGGCAGCCGGCCATCGGCGGTCAGCGTGTCATCGATGTCGGTGAGCACTAGCCGAACGCGCTGAACGTCCACTTCAGGCATATCCGCGAGCGGCCGCATTCTTGGTTCTCCGGTTTAGCGACTTCAGATGATACAAAATTTCACACTATAAGCATTAATGTCAAGCAAGCGATGAGTCCCAGTCGACGCCGCGGTCCGCGTCAGTCGGTGCGCCTGGAGGAGCGCATCGGCTTTGGCTGGGTGTGCCGTGCAATCCTGGAGCGCACGTCTCAGTGATGGTTATGGATACGGCCTCGAATGCCACGGTCGCGCCGTTGATCCTGCGCTGCGCCGGGGCTTAATCTGCCGGGCATGCTGAAAGAATCGCACACAGTTGCCGGATCTGAGACACCGGTGCCAGCAGCCCGCAAGCGGTACGGCGCGGCCAAAAAGGCACGCATTGTCACGGACCGGCCGCCGCAGCTGCAGGGCTGGAACACCAGCGACGAAGAGGAGGTCGCCCTGCGCGGTTGGCGCGGGCGCACTGAAGTTACCGCCATCGAAACGCTGGAGCCGAAGCATCCGATGTTCAGACGCTTTCGCGTCCGCTCCGAAAGCGGCAACGGCTACGACATCGAGATCCGCAGCCTCGATCAGCGCGTGAATTTCGTGCAGCTGCATCGATCACCGTGTTAATGGCCTGGGCACCTGCAAACACGTCGAAGGTGTGCTCGCCGTGCTGCGCCGTCAGGGCATGCGGGCATTCGAGACCGCAACGCGGGCCGGTAGCAAGCGCGCCGAGATTTTTCTGGACCGGCGCGAGGGTGCGCTGCCCACCGTCGCGTGGCCGCTGTCTGCCGTCGGCATGCGGACGGTTCGCGCCTGGCTGGCGCCGTTTCTGAACGCGGATAACACTATTGATCAGAGTGCTGACAAAATCGCCAAGCTGGTTGCCGCGTTACCCTTGCCCTTGGCCTCCGCTCAGGTCCGCCGGTCGCTGCGCCTGTCGTGCCATTTCGATCCCTGGATCGAACGCGAGCAGCGCAAGCAGTCGCGCGAAACTGCGCGCGCCAAATTCATCGGCGAGGTCGAGCGGGGCAAGGCCAGCTTCGATCTCGTGAAGCTGCCCCTCCTGCCCTACCAGCGCGACGGCATGCTGCATCTTGCCTTTGGCGAGCGAACGCTGCTGGCCGATGAAATGGGTCTGCGAAAAACCGTTCAGGCCATTGCGGCCTGCGAGCTGCTCGCCCGCCGCAAGGGCATTAGACGTGTACTGATCGTCTGCCCCGCCTCGCTCAAGGCCGAGTGGGAAGAGCAGATTGCACAGTTTACGGATCGAAAAGCCATGTCGGTCTTGGGACCGCGCGCGCAGCGATTGTCGGCGTATGGCGAGCCAGTGTTTTTCAACATCGTCAACTACGAGCAGGTGCTGGTGGATGTCGAGGATATCAATCAGATCCTGGCGCCCGACGTGGTCATTCTCGATGAAGCGCAACGGATCAAGAACTGGCAGACCAAGACCGCCCGCTGCGTCAAGCAACTGCGCTCGCCCTATGCGTTCGTGTTGACCGGTACGCCGCTCGAAAACCGTATCGACGAGCTCTACTCCATCGTCCAGTTTCTTGATCCCGAACTGCTCGGGCCGCTGTTCCGCTTCAACCGCGACTTCTACCATCTCGATGAGCGCGGCCGGCCGGTCAACTACAAGAACCTCGGCCAGTTGCGTGTTCGCGTGGCGCCGGTGATGTTCCGGCGGCGCAAGTCAGATGTCGAGAGCGAACTGCCGGGGCGGACGGTCACGAACTATTTCGTTCCGATGGCGGACGAACAGCGCACGCGCTACGAGGAATATCGTGGCCAAGCTGCCCGTATCGTGCAGATTGCACAGCGTCGGCAATTGCTACCCAAGGAGTTCGAACGGCTGCAGATGTTGCTCGCCTGTATGCGGATGATCTGCGACACGCCAGCCATCCTTGATCCGGCCTGCCGCGTCAGTCCGAAACTGGAGGAGTTGGAGCGCATTCTCGGCGATTTGTTGCAGGAGCCGGACCGCAAGGTGATCGTGTTCTCGGAGTGGGAGCGCATGCTCGATATGGTCCGCGAACTGGCCAGCGAAATGGGCATCGAGGTGGCGTGGCACACCGGTTCGGTGCCGCAACAGCGCCGTCGCGCCGAGATCACACGCTTCAAACAGGACCCCGCTTGCCGGTTGTTCCTGTCGACGGACAGCGGCAGCGTCGGTCTCAATCTGCAAGTCGCCAGCGCGGTGGTGAATGTCGATCTGCCGTGGAATCCGGCCAAACTCGAGCAGCGCATTGCGCGCGCCTGGCGCAAGGGTCAGATGCGCGGCGTGACGGTGGTCAATCTGGTTTGCGAGGATTCGATCGAGCACGGCATGGTGTACCTTTTGGGTGCCAAACAGGCGCTGGCCGACGGTGTGCTGGATGGCCAGGGCGATCTTGCGGCGCTGAAAATGCCGTCGGGCCGCGGTGCCATGATCGAGCGCATGCAGGCGCTGATGCAGGCGTCAGCGCCTGTTGCGGGCAAAATCAGTGCGCCCCGCGTCGCGCCGCCGGAAGAGACGATAGCGGAAGACTTGACGCGGCGTCATGGCGCGCGGGCGTTGCTGATCGAGTCGCATCAGGGCGCCTATGGGCTGGTCCGGCTGCTGGCGGTGCTCGATCTTGATCGCGAAGCGCTGCAAGCGGAAACCAAGCGGCTGTCGCAAGGTGACGGCAGCGCTCTACGCGTCGACGTCATCGACAGGGCCACCTGGAGCGCGCTGGCTAAGTTGCAGGCGAGCGGCTTGCTGCAATTTGCTGCAGGCGGCACGCGCCAGTTGCATCTGGCAGCGGAACTGGAGACTGCGGCCAAGGCGGCGCAAGCCAGAATTGTTGCGCTGCGTGGCCAGGCCGAGCGCGCGCTTACCATGGCGCGGGTGCTGTGTCAGGGCGGGTTCCCGGAAGAGGCGCCCCCGCTGCTGGCGACGGCGCTGTCGCACATCGGCGCTGCCTTGCTCGCGGCCGATGGTGAGCTGCCTGCCGCTGTCACCAAGGCCACGCCAGTCGAGTTCCGGGCTCTCGCCGGCCGCAAAGCCCTGTCAGGCCAGGCGATCGCCACACTCGATACATTGCTGGCAGCCGGCGCATCGTCGGATACCGAAGTTAGGACAGATCGAATATTAACAGAATCGCGATCCGTAGGCGTGCGTCCGTGTGACTCAGGCTGACGGGATTCCGCAGAACGGCGAACTGGCGTAGGTCGATCTCATGATCGACGACGACGCCATTCAATATCGCTGGGATAC
>JANMVX010000302.1:0-22681 GCA_031393505.1 Hyphomicrobiaceae bacterium
CCCAGCGCTTGCCGCCGCAGAGGGCGACTGCGCGGGGCGGTCTCCTCTCCCCTTCGCGAAAAAGCGAAGGGGAGAGGAGAGAAAAGCTGCTCACCCGCCCGAAAAACTCACGCGCCAGATCGTGCCGTTGCCATCTTCGCTGACCAGCAGCGCGCCGTCGCGGGCTACGGCGACGCCAACCGGGCGTCCCCAGACGTTCTCCTCGTCGAGCACGAAGCCGGTGAGAAAATCCTCATACTCCCCATTGGGCGCGCCATTCTTCAGCGGCAGGCGAACCACCTTGTAGCCCGTCCGCTTGGCGCGATTCCAAGAGCCGTGCAGCGTCACGAAGGCGTCGCCCAGGAAGCTGGCGGGAAACGCCGATACTGCGCCAGCGGGCGGATCGTAGAATGCGATGCCGAGCGGCGCGGAATGGGCCTGGAACAGCACATCCGGCGCGGTGGTCTTGCCAGCGAGATCTGGCCGGGCGCCCTTCAAGCGTGGTTCTTCGTTGTCGCCAATATAGTACCACGGCCAACCGTAAAACGCGCCGTCCTTCACGCGGGTGGCATAGTCCGGCGGCAGATTATCGCCCAGACCGTCGCGCTCGTTGGTGACGCACCAGACCTCGCCCGACACGGGATGCACGCCCAGGCCGGCGCAATTGCGGATGCCGGCGGCGTAGACGCGGCCATGGCCGCCGTCGGGATCGAAGGCCAGCACGTCGGCGCGGTTTTCCTCGCTGTCCCAGGCCGCGCCCAGGCTATGCGCATGGTCCCATTGCTCGGCCTGCGGCACAGGCATGCGCCGCATCCGCTCGGCGACGTTGGACGCCGAGCCGACCGAGACGAACAGGGTCTTGCCATCTAGGCTGAACTGCAGGTCGCGCGTGGTGTGCCCGCCGAGGCTTGGGGCCAGTTGCTCGACCACGACCTCTGGCGGGCCGGAGGCTTTCATGTCGCCGATGCGGTAGGCGTAGCGCAGAACCGAGTTGTGCTGAGCAATATAGATCCAACGCGGCTCGGGCCCCGGCGGATAGAACGCCATGCCGAAGGGGCCCTCCAATCCGGATGCGAAAACATCCTGGCGGAACACCTCTTTCGACCCGTCCGGCGCGCGCAAAACCTTGACGGTCCCGGCCCCAGTTTCGGCGACGAAGACATCGCCATTGGGCGCCATGCGCAACGTGCGCGGCCCTTCGAGGCCGCTGGCGAACCGCGTCACGGAGAACCCTGCCGGAACACGTGGCAACGCGCATTCGGGCGGCGACGCGACGGCGGAACCATGGCTGGCGGAAGCGCTGGCGAACGGCGCCGGTAAATCCTCGCGCGCGATGTGGCGGCGCACGCCCGGCTTGTCCGCATGCCAATCGTCCTGCGCCGCCTTGCCGGTCAGAACCTCATCGGCCGCCGCAGGGCAAACGACTGAAACGATCGCAAAAGCGGCTCCAATGATCCGTCTGAACCCCATGACGCACCCAATCCATCAAACGCTCACGCGATCCCAGTTACATCCTATTCATGCCAAACAGTCACGTCACTTGACCACGAGCGCACATCGGATTATCCAAAGCCCCATGCAGATCGCCGCCAAAGCCGTGCCCGCGCACCACGCCCTGCCGCATTGCGCGTAAGCGCAATCACCCCCCCTGCTCAAAATCCATTGCCGAAACCCGCCCGCTCCTGCAAAGGACCGGAAGCGATTTGCCAATCCGATTCAGGGAGGCCCGCCGTGGCCGATGTCTTACGCCTTGCCATCCAGAAATCCGGCCGCCTGTTCGAGGGCACGCACGCCCTGCTGAAAGAGTGCGATATCGAATTCGGCAGCGGCAAAGCGGCGCTGAAGGCTAAGGCCTTCGATTTTCCGGTCGAATTCTATTTTCTGCGCGATGATGACATACCGACCTATGTGGCCGACGGCGTGGCGGATGCGGGGATTGTCGGGCTGAACGCTCTGAAGGAATCCGGGGCCGAGGTGACCATCGCCGAGCCGCTGGGTTTTGGGAAATGCCGTCTATGTTTGGCGGTGCCGAAGGGCACGGCCTACACGGAAGCCGCCTCGCTTGCCGGCAAGCGCATTGCCACCTCGCACCCGGTCATCCTGCGCGACTTCCTGAAAGAGAAGGGTGTTGGCGCGCATATCCACGAGCTGTCCGGCTCGGTGGAGATCGCCCCCTCGATCGGATTGGCGGAGGCGATTTGCGATCTGGTCAGCACCGGATCGACCCTGGCCAGCAACGGCCTGGTCGAGGTGGAGACCGTGCTTGAGTCCGAAGCCGTACTGATCACGCGCAAAAACCTGCCATCCGGCCAGCAGGCGATCCTCGACCAGCTGATTTTCCGCGCCCGCGCCGTGCGCAAAGCGCGGCACAACAAATACATCATGCTGAACGCGCCGAACAAATCGCTGGAAAAGATCATTTCGCTGATCCCGGGCTCCAAGAGCCCGTCGGTGCTGCCGCTGGCGACGCCGGGGTGGAGCTCCGTGCATTCGGTGGTCTCGGATCATGATTTCTGGGAGGTGATCGGTGGGCTGAAGGCCGCCGGCGCCGAGAGCATCCTGGTGCTGCCGATCGAGAAGATGATTGCATGATCGGTGTCAGGAACTTGTCCTTTGCAAGTGCCTGACACCCAGTCGTTTGCAGGTGGCCGATCCGGCAAATGACTGGGTGTCAGGCACTTACGAAACGTAAGTTCCTGACACCGGCCAACTATGTCGTATTTTGGAAAATCCAATGACCATAGCCATCATCAAGTACAACGCCGGCAACACGGCCTCCGTCACCAACGCACTGCTGCGCATGGACGTAACCCCTTTGATCACGGACGATCCGGCGGAGATCCGCGCCGCCTCCCACGTCATCTTCCCCGGGGTCGGCCACGCGCTGCCGGCCATGGTGTACCTGCGCGAACGCGGTCTCGACAAAGTCATCCGTGGGCTCACAAAGCCTTTCCTCGGAATCTGCCTCGGGTTGCAGTTGCTGTGCGACTGGAGCGAAGAGGGCGACACCAAGAGCATCGGTGTGTTCTCCGAGAGGGTGCGCCGCTTCGCGCCCGGTCCCAAAGTCCCGCACATGGGTTGGAACCAGGCGCCGCTCGCGGGCACGGGCCTGGGCGAGGGCACCCCCCGCTTCTATTTCCTGCACGCCTACCGCGCCGATCTCGGCCCCCACACCATTTCCGCATGCGACTACGGCGGCCCGTTCTCGGCCATCATGCGCAAGGACAATTTTTTGGCCGCGCAGTTCCATCCTGAAAAGAGCGGCAAGGCCGGCGCGGCGTTTCTGGCGAGGTTCATCGCGTCATGACCGAGATCGTTCCAGCTATCGACCTGATCGGCGGGCGCTGCGTGCGGCTGTCGCAAGGTGATTTTGCGGCGCAGACGGACTATGCAGCCGATCCGATTGAGTTGGCGAGGGCCTATGCGGCGGCGGGCGCCAAACGCTTGCATATCGTCGATCTGGACGGTGCTCGCGCAGGGAGGGTCATGCAGCTTGAGTTGGCCACCCGTATGGCCCGAGAGAGCGGACTTATCGCCGATTTCGGCGGTGGCGTGCGCACCATCGACGCGGTTGAAAACGTGCTCGCGGGCGGCATGGCGCAAGTGAACATCGGCAGCGCAGCCATTCACGATCCACAACTGCTGCGCGACGCCATGAAATTCTTTGGTTGCGAAAAAGTCATCCTCGGGGCTGACGCGCGCGACGGCAAAGTGGCCGCAGCAGGCTGGAAAGACCAGACCGATTTGACGCTGGAAGCCCTCATCGAGCGCTTTATCGGCGACGGGCTGCAATGGGTTCTCACCACCGACATCGCCCGCGACGGCATGCTGACCGGGCCGGCCACTGAGTTGTATGCGGGGTTGAAGAAACGCTTTCCAAAACTTGGCCTAATCGCCAGCGGTGGTGTTTCCCGCATCGGCGACATTATCGCGCTCAATCAAATTGGCGTCGAGCGCGCCGTGGTGGGCAAGGCGCTGCTGGAAGGCCACATTCCGCTCACGGAGCTTCGCAATTATGTTGGCTAAACGCATCATCCCCTGCCTCGACGTGCGCCACGGCCGCGTCGTGAAAGGCGTCCAGTTCGAGGGCCTGCGCGACACCGGCGATCCGGTTGCGCTCGCCACCCGCTATGTCGAGGAAGGCGCCGACGAACTGGTGCTGCTGGACGTGGTGGCAACGCAAGAAGCCCGCGCCGCCTTCGCCGATGTGGTGATGCAGGTGGCGCGGGCGCTGAGCATTCCGTTCACGGTGGGCGGCGGGATCGGTAGCATCGAGACCGCGCGGGCGCTGATCACGGCGGGGGCGGACAAGGTGTCCGTGAACTCGGCGGCGCTGCGCCGGCCGGAGCTGATTACGGAGCTGGCGGACGAATTCGGTTCGCAGGCGGTGGTGGCTGCTATCGATGCCGAAGAGACGCCAAAGGGTTGGCATGTCCGCACCATCAGCGGCACGACGGCGACGGGCCGCGAGGCGGTGGCCTGGGCCAAGGAATGCGCCGAGCGGGGGGCGGGCGAGATCCTCCTCACATCGATCACCCATGACGGCGTGAAAAAGGGCTTTGCTGTCGACCTCGTGCGCACTGTCTCCGAAACTGTCAGTGTGCCCGTGATTGCCTCAGGTGGGGCGGGCACAGTCGAGCACTTCGTCGACGTCCTGAAACGTGGAAAAGCAGACGCCGCCCTGGCCGCCAGCATGTTCCATTTCGGCGAAATTTCCGTCGGCGACCTGAAACACCGGCTGCGGAGCGAAG
The DNA here is from genome assembly GCA_031393505.1 of Hyphomicrobiaceae bacterium. Lineage (GTDB taxonomy): Bacteria > Pseudomonadota > Alphaproteobacteria > Rhizobiales > Hyphomicrobiaceae > JANYHF01. Next base: position 4,731 of record JANMVX010000302.1, read on the forward strand.
GGATCGAGGTGCGTCTTGACGATTGATTGGGAGAAGATGAACGACCTCGTGCCGGTCATCGTGCAGGACAGTAAATCCCGCGAGATGCTGATGCTCGGCTACATGAACCAGGAAGCCCTGGCCAAGACCGAAGCCGAGGGCGTGGTGACGTTCTACAGCCGCTCCAAGGCGCGCCTGTGGACCAAGGGTGAAAGCTCCGGCAACGTCCTGAAGGTGGTGAGCATCAAGGCCGACTGCGATGGCGACGCCCTGCTGATCGAGGCCGAACCCGCCGGCCCCACGTGCCACACGGGGACCACGTCGTGTTTCGTGGCCGGGGCCGATGGCGCGATTGCGGCGCTGGAGGCGACCATTGTCGCGCGCAAGGCGGCCGGCGCGACGGATAAGTCGTATACGGCGAAATTACTAGCGGAGGGCCTGCCGCGCGTGGCCCAGAAGGTCGGCGAGGAGGGCGTCGAGGTGGCGATAGCCGCGCTCTCGGGAACCGGCGAGGACTTGGCCGGCGAAGGCGCGGACCTGATCTATCACCTGCTGGTGCTGCTGCAGGCGCGCGGGTTGTCGATGCGAAATGTGGTCGAGGTGCTGGAGAAGCGGGCGGCGAAATCAGCGTAACTTTGCCAGCGTCACCGTTAGTTGCGGCACCTTGCGCGCAACGAGCTTGGTCTTAGCCGATTTCTCGGTTTGGCTGGCGTACCCGGTTAGACCCGGGTTCCGGAATACCTGGGTGACGCGCGTCTTGGCGTCGATCACCCAATATTCGCACACGCCATATTTGGCGTAGGTTGCCGCCTTGTCACCGGTGTCGTGATCCAGACTGCTGTCGGCAACTTCGATCACCAGCAGCGCCGTGTCGCCTCGGACGTCGTGTACGCGGATGTCTGCCCGATAGACCAACAGGTCAGGTTGCCGGTATTCGTCCTCGGCAAGGTTGAACTGCGGTTCTGATGCGACGCGTAGGTGCTCGGGACAAAGCTTCGTCAGTACGAATGTCAGTTCGGATCGAAGGTGCTCGTGGTGATTGCCCTTGGGCGACATCGGCACCAGCTCCCCGCCAATCAGTTCGAGCCGGTCGGTGTCCTTGAACACGCCAGACTGCACCAGCCGCTCGATGTCATTGAGCGTCCAGCGGAAGCGCTGCTGGCCTTCGGCGGCCATGGTGGTGGGGCGGTGGTGGGCGTTCATGGCACTAACCTAGCACAAGCAGGACGAACCCGTCACGAGCCTCTCATAGTCGCAACGCCTGCTTTGTTCATCTCAACCGCTCGATAGGTTAACATTTTGATCACACGGTTCTCTGTCTTGAGGAGCCGCCCAACAAGGCCCGTGTGCGTCTTGAGTATCTCAGCAAGATCCTTTGCACAGGAATCCTTGTAGCCATCGGGCTGGGACCATACGCCTTCCGGATGGCAATTAAAGAGATGCGCTCCCTCGCAAAACAATTCCTGCAGTTGGCGGACGATACGCGGATCGCGATCAATGTTCTCAAGCGCTTTTCGCGTTTCGTCTTCGCCCCAAAGGTCCAATGGGATGCTCATGCCGTGCTCCGAAAGCCTAGACCGCCATCGCCTTCCTCAAATTCTCATCCACCTTGTCCAGGAACCCCGTGGTCGACAGCCAGCCCTGCTTGTCGCCGACCAGCAGCGCCAGGTCCTTGGTCATGAAGCCGGCTTCGACCGTATCCACGCAGACTTTCTCCAGCGTATGTGCGAACCGGTCCAGCTCGGCGTTGCCATCCAGCTTGGCGCGATGGATCAGGCCGCGCGACCAGGCGAAGATGCTCGCGATCGAGTTGGTCGAGGTCTCCTTCCCCTTCTGATGCTCACGGTAATGGCGCGTTACCGTGCCGTGCGCCGCCTCGGCCTCCATGGTCTTGCCATCGGGCGTCAGCAACACGCTCGTCATCAACCCCAGCGAGCCAAACCCCTGGGCCACTGTATCGGACTGAACGTCGCCGTCGTAATTCTTGCAGGCCCAGATGTAGCCGCCAGACCACTTCATGGCCGAGGCCACCATATCGTCGATGAGGCGGTGCTCGTAGGTCAGCTTGCGCTTGGCGAACTCGGCCGCGAACTCGGCGTCGAACACTTCCTGGAAAATATCCTTGAAGCGTCCGTCGTAGGCCTTCAAGATCGTATTCTTGGTCGACAGATACACCGGATAATTCCGGTTCAAGCCGTAGTTCAACGACGACCTTGCAAACTCGCGAATCGAATCATCCAGGTTGTACATCGCCATCGCCACGCCCGCTCCCGGTGCGTCGAACACCTCGCGCTCGATCACCTTGCCGTCCTCGCCGACGAACTTGATGGTCAGCTTTCCCTTGCCGGGGAAGCGGAAGTCGGTGGCGCGGTACTGGTCGCCGAAAGCGTGGCGGCCGACGATGATCGGCTGCGTCCAGCCCGGCACCAGGCGCGGCACATTCTTGCAGATGATCGGCTCGCGGAAGATCACGCCGCCCAAAATGTTGCGGATGGTGCCGTTGGGCGACTTCCACATCTGCTTGAGGTGGAATTCCGTCACGCGCTGCTCGTCAGGCGTGATGGTGGCGCACTTGACGCCGACGCCGTGGCGCTTGATGGCGTGCGCCGCGTCAATGGTGACCTGGTCGTTGGTGGCGTCGCGGTGTTCTACGCCCAGATCATAGTAATCGAGCTTGAGGTCCAGGTAGGGATGGATCAGCTTGTCCTTGATCAGCTGCCAGATGATGCGGGTCATCTCGTCGCCATCGAGCTCGGCGACCGGGTTGGCGACGTGGATTTTCTGCATGGGATCCTCGGAGAGCGGAATCGGGTGGATGTTGCGGCGCAACCTAGCCGTGACCGGGCGCACCCGCAACCGGGGCCAACGGCTCCGCAGGCCAGCCGCGTTCCGTCCAGAGCATCACGGCCAGCGCCGCACTGGTCATCAACACGAACCCAGCGACGATGGGTGTGATGGTGCCGTCGTAACTGCGCCCGAGGGCCGTGCCCAGCGGCAGGCTGATCAGCAGCGTCAACCCCGATGTCATGGACGACGCCATGCCGGCGATGTGGCCGAGCGGCTCCATGATGATGGCGTTGAGGTTGCCGAACAGCAGGCCGATGAAGAAGAAGATCGGCAGGAGGAACGCCATCCACAGCGGCAGGGGTGGTACGCCAGCATTGAAATAGGCCACCGGCAGGAACAACACCGACACGGCCAGCATGCCGGCGCATCCCAGGCACGCGAGCCGATGCATGCCAAAGCGCTCGACCAGCTTGCCATTGAAGAACATCGCAATGCCGATGGTGGCGGCGCAGCTGGAGTAGTAGAGCGCGAAATACGTGCCAGTTTGGTAAGTATCCTGGAAGATCTGCTGCGAGGCGTTCAGGTAGCCAAAGAAGGCGCCCAGGAACAGGCCGCTCGCGATCGAATAGCCCATGGCACTGCGCGAACGGACGATCTCCCACAGGGCGGCGGCGTAGCGGGAGAGCGACACTGGATGACGGTTTTCCGGCGCAAGCGTCTCGGGCTGGCGGATCGCGAACCAGATCGAGGCGGGAAAACCCAGCACAAAGAACATCACGAAGATCCAGCGCCAATGGCCCACGAGCAGTATGCCCTGCCCCAGCAATGGCGCGATTACCGGCACGAAAATGAACACCGAGCCCATGAACGACATGACGCGGGCCATCGGGGCGCCCTGATATAGGTCGCGCACCAGGGCTGTGCTGACGGTTGCGGGCATGGCGGCGCCCGTCCCCTGCAGCACGCGCGCCGCCAGCATGACGGGGAAGGACTGGGCAAAGATCGCGATCACCGTGCCGATGAGATAAAGCGCCAAACCGAAGTAGATCGCTGGCTTGCGTCCGATGGCATCCGAGATCGGCCCCGCCGTGGCCTGGCCGATGGTGATACCAACGAACATGGTGGCGATGATCAGCTGCACGTCGTTCGGGTGCGCCACATGCAGGTCGCGGCCCATCTGCGACAAAGCCGGCATCATGGCGTCAATGCACAGCGCGTCCAGCGCCGTGAGCAGGCCCATCAGCGGGATGAATTCGGTCAGGGACAGCGGCTTGATCGGCCGCGAAACGGTCGTAGCGGTCACGGCGTGACCTCGGCGACAAGATGGGCCGCGCGTCCGGCCCAAAGGGTCGTGGCCAGCGCCAAACTGCCAAGCGCCGCAAACCCCATCACGACCGGCAGCACCGAGCCGTCAAAGGCGCGCCCGATCATCAAGCCGAGCGGCATGGCGATGGCCAGCCGCATCGAGCCGAAGATGGCCGCAGCGACGCCCGCGACGTGCCCCAGCGCCTGCATCGACAGTCCGTTGAGATTGCCCAGCACGGCGCCGAAGCAGAAGAAGGTCGGGAACAGATAGCCAAGCATCGCCCACAGCGGCGGCCTGCCACCCGTCACCAGCACGAAAACCAGGAAAGCCAGCGATAGTCCCGCGATGCCGATGAAAGCCAAAATGGTGAGGCGCTTCATGCCAAAGCGCATGACCAGTGTGCCGTTCACGATCATGGACAGGCCAACAGCAGCTGCCAGCGAGCCGAAGTACGCCGGGAACGCCGAGCCGACGCCGTAGAGGTCCTGGAACACCTGCTGCGCCGAGTTCAGGTAGCCCAGGAGCGCGCCGAAGATAGTCCCGGCAGCCATCGTATAGGCCATGGACGTACGGTTGCTGACAACCTGACGGGCCGACGACAGGATTGGGCCGAGCCGGAACGGCGTACGGTTGTCGGCGGGAAGCGTTTCGGGCTGCCGCAGGTTCAGCCATACAGCGACCAGCCCGGCGATCAGGCAGAAGGCAAAGAAGATCAGCCGCCAGCTGCCGACCAGCAACAGCGTCTGGCCGAACAGCGGGGCGACAATCGGCACCAGGATGAACACCGACATCGAATACGACATGATACGGCCCATGGCGTCCCCAACATAGAGGTCCCGCACCAGCGCGATGGACACAGTGCCCGGGATGGAGGCGCCAAAACCCTGCAGCACCCGTCCCGCCAGCAGCAGCGGAAACGACGTGGCCGTCGCGCAGATCAGGCTGCCGGCGATGAAGATCGCGAGCCCGAAGGTGATCGCCCACTTGCGGCCAAAACTGTCGGACAGCGGGCCGCCGAGCAGACCGCCAAAGATCATGCCGCCGAAAATGCTGGAGATGACGAGCTGCGGATCGTTTGCCGAGGCCACGTGCAGGTCGCGCCCGATCTGGCTCAGCGCCGGCAACATGCCATCGATGCTCATGCCGCCGATGGCGGTCATGGAGGCCATGAGCGGGATGAACTCGGACGCGGAAAGCTGGCCGGGCCGCGCGGGCACGGGTGTGGTCGAGAACTGCTGGGTCATCGCCAGCAGATACGCGAGCGTTCAGGGCGGGTCAACGCACTGAGGTCTGCGGTGCGCGACGGTCGCCCATGCGGTCTACTTAAGCACCTCGGCGAAAGGCATGATGCGCGTTACGCCGGCAGTCGAGCGCGTTGGACGATGGATCCTCGGGACAAGCTCGAAGATGACACTCTCACCTGTATTTTGTGCTGGAATCTCAATCAGATGGCATGGCGTCGCCACAAAACAGGTGTCATCCTCGGGCTTGTCCCGAGGATCCATGGTGCAGCGCGCCAAGGCTCGCGGTTGACCGCGCATGCATCGTACCGGTCGCGAACTGAGTAGCAATCACAGGGCAGCCAACCGGTCGTAGTTGCGGCGGATCAGGCGGATCGCCTTGTCGGCATCCGCCTCACTGTCGATGTGGAGCAGCGTCCAAGTCGCGTAAGTGCCGCCGTAAGGGAAGCGTTCTGCTTCGACGCTCGTCAGGAAGGCGTCGTGGAGCGTCTTGTCGGTCGCCAGGTGCACATCGCCATCCAGGTGGATGTGGCCAAGCTCGCGCGTCCCGACATAAAAGTCGGCGCCATCAACCGAGTTCTCACGGTAGAGATGCCAATGGGCGGCCGCAATGACGCCCGGCCAGGAGGCGACGGTCTTGGCGACGCGCTGGCACGGACCGGAGAGGACTGGCGGAGGGGCGAACGGGCCCTTCTGTTCGAGAGAGAGTTCCATGGCGAACACCGTGTTCCAAGAGTTCAGCCCCCCGTACCCACATATCACGCATCGGGAGCCTTCGCATCCTTCCAACCCTCGGCTATATCCGGCCGATGACCGATACAGCTGACATCACGGTTTCCAACACCGAACCGACGCTCGCGGGAACGCAGATCCCGGTTCGCGCCGTCATCAAGGCCGCCTACGACGGCAATGCCTTGGCTGCGGCGGCACTCGCCCAACCCGCGCTCTCCCGCGCGACCATAGATGCCGCGGTCGATTTCTGCGCCTCCGAGCGCTGCGATGCGCTGGGCGCGTTCTGCAAGGGCTGCCGCAAGCGCCAGATGTACGAGGCTGTCCTCACCCTCGACGACTACTGTCGCCAGTTCGCGACCATAAAACTCACCGATACCGGGCTCGCTCTCACCGGGACCGGGACGGAAACCCTCACTGCCCCCTCGCTGGCCGCGCTCGCCTCGTCCTGGGTCGCCGAGGAAACCTGGTTTTTGGCGCGCCGCGTCCATCGTCGCCTCCTCAAGCAGGACGACCCCCGGCCCAAGAAAATGATCGCCGACGGCTCCATGGGCGAAGGCCCGGCCGTCATTCTGGTGGCGCCCCAGATGGCCGACAATATCGGCATGGTGGCCCGTGCCATGGCCAATTTTGGCCTCGACGAACTGCGCCTGGTCGCCCCCCGCGACGGCTGGCCGAACGAGAAGGCGCGCGCGGCCGCATCCGGCGCCAACCACATCATCGATCAGGCCAAGAACTTTCCGGAGCTGCGCGGGGCGGTCGGCGATCTCAACTGGATCTGCGCCACCACGGCCAGGCAACGCCAGATGCGCAAACCGGTGCTCACCCCCGAGCAGGCTGCCGCCGAGATGGCGCGCCGCATCGCCGAGGGGCAGCGCGTCGGCATGCTGTTCGGCGCCGAGCGCCAGGGGCTTGAGAACGACGACATCGCCATCGCCGATGCCGTCGTCATGGCCCCGGTCGATCCTCGCTTCGCCTCGCTTAACCTCGCCCAGGCCGCACTTCTCATGGGATACGAGTGGCTCAAACAGTCGCAGAAGGGCACGCTTGGTCGCGTCACGGCCAAGGAAACCCCGCTTGAACCTGGCCTGAACCGGCGCGGCAATCTGCCCGCGACCAAGGAGCTTCTGCTCGGGTTGTTTGAGCACCTGGAACGCGAGTTGGACGCCTCGGGCTTCCTGAAACCGCCGGAAAAGCGCATTGTCATGGTCCGCAACATCCGCACCATGCTGGAGCGCATGGAGGCGACCGAGCAGGAAGTACACACGTTCCGTGGCATAATCGCCTCGCTTACCGGCGCACACAGGGCCCGGCAGCAACAGCCTTAGTTCCGCCCCGTTTTGGCGTTTGTCCCATGGCCTATCAAACGACAGCGTAACTGCGCAAAACACGGGGCTGGGTGAATTTCGATGAGGGCATTGAAAAACATGTTTTCGCTGGTTCGATTGGGCGTGCTCGGCGGGCTCATTATTGCCGGCAGTGCTGTGATCAGCACGGCACAGGCCGAGGAACTGAGCGATAAGACCGTAAACTGGCTGATGAAGGCCGCGTTCGGCATGCTGCCGGACAAGTTCACGACCGCCGAGCAGAAGGTGATCATCATCGATCACACCAAGCCGGACGACTATCTCATTCCGATCGAGGACGCCCGCGAGGTGGTCAAGATCGCCTACAATTCGGCGCGTGCCCAGACTTGCCACCTGATGGATCGTCAGAGCGCGAACTATCAGGCGCTGGTGAAACACCAGGTCGACGCCAACAAGTGGAACGACAAGCAGCTGCTCTACATCAAGCAGCTGCACCTGTTCGTGGTGCAGTTCGGCACCGGCTCGATCAAGATCACCCAGCAGGGCGACGACCAGAAGGTCGAGACCATCCCGAACGAGAAGCTCTCGACCGTGAAGCCGTGCTCGGACGACGAGAAGAAGGCGCTGACGGACAAGATCGACACCTACGTAAAGAGCTGACGGAGCGGGCGCGTAGGGGCGACACGTGGGTCGCCTTTTAACGTCACGACATGCTGGACGAGGGCGACCCACGGGTCGCCCCTACAATTCCGCAGCTTCGGTTGACACGACGATCATTTGTGATGATAAGGCTGCCAGCGCGGGCCAATTAGGCCCGCGTTTTGTTTCGCGCTTCCGTGGAGATTGGGCCGTTTCGGCTTGGTGTCCTGTCGGCGATCCGCTCCCAGCGGGCCGCAGAGGAGGGTGCGCTTTGTTTCTCTACCGAACCTGATTTTTCTCTGGAGACGACCCATGACCAAGCGCGTCAGCGCCAAATACAAGATCGACCGCCGCCTGGGTGAAAACCTGTGGGGCCGGCCGAAAAGCCCAATCAACAAGCGCGAATACGGCCCCGGCCAGCACGGCCAGCGTCGTCGCGGCAAGATTACCGACTATGGCACCCAGCTCAAAGCCAAGCAGAAGCTGAAGGGCTATTACGCCTCGATCGGCGAAAAACAGTTCAAGGCCGTCTACTACGAGGCTGCGCGCCGCCCTGGCGACACCTCCGAGCATCTGGTCGGCCTGCTTGAGTGCCGCTTGGACGCCATCGTCTATCGCGCCAAGTTCGTCCCGACCGTCTATGCCTCGCGCCAGTTCGTGAACCATGGTCACGTCAAGGTTAACGGCCGCCGCGTCAACATTCCGAGCTATCGCTGCAAGATCGGCGACGTCGTCGAGGTGAAGGAAAAGGCCCGCGCGCTGCCGATGGTGCTGGACGCGGTGCAGAGCGCCGAGCGCAATCTGCCGGACTACCTGGAAGTGGACCACAACAAGTTCACCGCCAAATTCCTGCGCGTGCCCGCCTTCGCCGACATTCCCTACGCCTGCCAGATGGAGCCCCATCTGGTGGTGGAATTCTATTCGCGCTGATTTATTCGCGTGCTTGCCAATTTCTATCGAAAGCGCCCGCGCCTCACGGCGGGGGCGCTTTCGCATTTTCACGATGCATGGTTGTGCGGACGCATCGCCATCGGAACATCCCCGCTGTCGAGGCCTCCAGCCTCCAGCCAACTCGCCGTCACTGTCGTCGAGCGATCAATCAGGTCGGCGGCGTGCGAAAAATCATAGGCCGAACCGCCAAGCGGACAAAGCGGCGGAATGATCGACACCTGGAGCCGCGATGAGCATATTTCCAAGTCGCTGAGCAGTTGGCGCGCGATCAGCAACGTTACGGCATGCAAGGCATGGGCAATCGCCCCGCGCGGCGGCGCGGTCAACGCGCAGGCAAACCCAGTCGGCAAAACAATCGCCCGTGTGGCTCCAAGGTCGGCAGCAACTTTGATCGGAGTGTTGGACGCGATTGCGCCATCGGTCAGATAGCGGTCCCGGTACTTGACCGGCGCGAAGGCGGCCGGAATCGCGCAGCTCGCGATGATGGCGTCATCGGCAGGCCCGTCGGACAACACGACGGTCTCACCACTGAGGAAGTCGGTGGTGACAACGTGAACCGGGATCTTCGCCTGATCTAGGTGCGCATCCCCCAGCTGCGCTCGGATCAACCGCCTGAGTCCAGTGGTCTCGATGCTGAACTCTCCGCGCATGGCGAGATTGGTCAGCGTCTCCAGACCGATCGGGAAGATATCTCGCCGGCTCAGGCCCCGCCAGATTCCGGCGAGCCGTTCGACGCCTGCGGCATCCGGATTGAACCCGAAGTACGCGCCGTTCATGGCGCCGACTGACGAGCCGATGATCAGATCGGGGGTCACGCCATGGGCCAACAGTGCGCGCAGCATGCCCACGTGGACGGCGCCAAAACTACCGCCGCCTGCAATGACGAACGCAGTCTTTCCGGTTCGAGCGCTAGCCATGGTTCATGTCTCGTGCGCCCAGTATCCCAGCGCAAGCATAGCGGCGAGACATCAGAGACCGGAGTCAATTGACCGCTACCGGTGCGTGATGCGTCATTCGTCTGGCGTACCCGGATCAAACAACCCCGCCTGCTCCGCCGCCTTGCTCGGCTGCGACAGCCCGAGATGCCGGTAAGCCTTCAGCGTCACCACCCGTCCGCGTGGGGTGCGGCCGATGAACCCCTGCTGCAACAGATAGGGCTCCACGATCTCCTCCAGCGCATCGCGAGGCTCGGACAGCGCCGCCGCAATGGTCTCAATGCCGACCGGGCCGCCCTCATAATTGTGAACGATAACATTGAGATAGCGGTGATCCAGCGCATCCAGGCCCTCGCTGTCCACCTCGAGTTGCCGTAGCGCACTATCGGCCACAGCCGTGTCGATCACCTTGGCGCCGGCCACCGCCGCGAAGTCGCGCACGCGCCGCAGCAGCCGGCCGGCCACGCGGGGCGTGCCGCGGGAACGGCGGGCGATTTCCTTGGCGCCGTCTGGGCTCATGGTTACCCCGAGCACGCGGGCGCCGCGGGAAACGATCAGTTCCAGCTCTGGGACGGTGTAGAAATTCAGGCGTATCGGGATGCCGAAGCGGTCGCGCAAGGGCGTGGTCAGCAGGCCGGCGCGGGTGGTGGCGCCCACCAGCGTGAACTTCGCCAGATCGATCCGCACCGAACGCGCGGCCGGGCCTTCGCCGATGATCAGGTCGAGCTGAAAGTCCTCCATGGCGGGGTAGAGGATCTCTTCGATGGCCGGGTTAAGTCTATGAATTTCATCGATAAAAAGGACGTCCCGCTCTTCCAGATTGGTGAGCAACGCCGCCAGATCGCCGGCCTTGGCGATCACCGGCCCGGACGTCATTTTGAAGCCGACGCCGAGTTCGCGGGCCATGATCTGCGCCAGCGTGGTCTTGCCCAACCCCGGCGGGCCGGCGAACAGCACGTGGTCCAGCGCCTCGCCACGCCCCTTGGCGGCCTCGATGAACACGCGCAGATTTTTCCGCGCCTGCTCCTGTCCCGTGAAGTCGGCAAGCGTTTGCGGGCGGATTGACGCCTCCAGCCCATCGTCCTCTTTGCGTTTGGCGGAGACGAGGCGGTCGGTCATGTGGTGCAATTCATGGGGGGCTGCGGTCCCAACAGTTCGAATCTGATGTTCGATGTTTGTACCAGAATTTTCGCCGACCCGCCCTGCGGCCAATTCTGGCACCAACGGCCTGGGTTAACTGGTCATTAACCACCTCGGGGCGACCTTGGGGCGACGGCGCAAGACTCTGATTCGCACCCATGAGGACCCCATGAGTCGTGCTTCCACGCATCAAAAAAGTGAGGAAATTTACAGTAAATCTGAGATAGATCCGGAAAATTGGGAGTTTTTTCGCAGCCTTTCGCACAAAATGTTGGACGAGGCCTTGAACCATATTCAGGGCGCCGCCGGCCGGCCAGTCTGGCTGCCGATGCCGCAGTCCGTCAAGGACGCGCTGGCCGAACCGCTGCCCTTCACCCCGCAAGGCGCAGAACGCGCCGCCGCCGACGCTCTCAGCCACATCCTGCCCTACGCCACCGGCAACACGCACCCGCGCTTTTTCGGCTGGGTGCACGGTGCGGGGCAGGCGGGCGGGATCATTGCCGAGATGCTGGCCGCGGCCATGAACTCGAACGCCGGTGGGCGCGACCACGGGGCGATCCACGTTGAACGGCAAGTCATCGACTGGTGCCGGGGGCTGTTTGGATTTCCACAAGACGCCAGCGGCCTTCTGGTCAGCGGCACGTCAATGGCGACGCTCATCGCCTTGACGGTGGCGCGCAACAAGGCGCTCGGACCGGACGCGCGCAGGCTTGGGCTGGCGGCCTCCGCAAAACCGCTTGTGGCGTATACGTCGAAAGAATCCCATTCCTCGGTCGCGCGCGCCGTAGAAATGCTCGGCCTGGGCAGCGACGCCTTGCGCGCTCTCCCGGTCGATAGCGAGTACCGCCTGCCCGCCGACGCCTTGCGCGACGCCATTCGCGCCGACAAAGCCGCCGGCATGGCGCCCTTCGCCGTCATTGCAACGGCCGGCACGGTCAACACCGGCGCCATCGATCCGTTGGCGGAGATTGCCGACATCTGCGCCGAAGAGGGCGTCTGGCTGCATGTCGATGGCGCGTTCGGCGCGCTCCTGATGCTGAGCGAAGCCCTCCGTCCACGCCTCAACGGCATCGAGCGCGCCGACAGCCTCGCCTTCGATTTCCACAAATGGCTGCACGTCCCCTATGACGCCGGCTGCATATTGGTGCGCGACGGCGTCGCCCATCGCGCCGCCTTTTCCAGCCGCCCCACCTATCTCGCCGGCGCGACGCGCGGCCTGGCTGCCGGCGAACCCTGGCCCTGCGATTTCGGCCCCGAACTTTCGCGGGGGTTCCGGGCGCTAAAAGTTTGGTTCGCACTCAAAGAGCACGGCAGCGAAACGTTCGCGGCGTCCATTGAGGACAATTGCCGGCTCGCGCGCCTGCTGGGGGATCGCATCGCCGCCGATCCTGAGCTGGACCTGCTCGCCCCCGTGACGCTCAACATCGCCTGCTTCCGCCTGCGCGTCGACGGATTGTCCGCCGACGCCCTGGACCAACTGAACGAGGACATCGTGGCCGAACTGCAATTGCGCGGGATCGCCGCGCCCTCGACGACGCGCATCGGCGGAAAACTCGCGATCCGCGCCAACATCACCAACCACCGCACGCGCGATGAGGATATCGACATCCTGCTGCAGGCGGTGCGCGCGATTGGCGCGGAGCTGGCGGCCTCGATCGCAGTCGCGCCGTCAGGAGTTCCAACCCCGCTCCCTTTTGAGCTTCTGGCCAATCTAGCGGCAGCGCTGGCTCGCCCGGAGATTTCCACTGTATGCGGAGTGCTGCCTGTCTCGAGTGACCCCGCGACGCCCGCCATGTTCCAACTGGCCGCCAACGGTCATCTGAAGCTATCGCCGGATGGCCTGGCCGACAGCGTGACCGCAGCCGTCCTGATCCGCCATGGCGCGGAACTGGCCTATCTATCGGCATCTTTGGCGCAGAACTCGTCCCCAGTGGCCCTTGCCACCCACGCCCTGTTGGCAGCACGCACAGCCGGAAAGTATTTGGCCCTGCTGCCGGCTCAGGAGCGCACGACCAGCGAAACGGCGCTGCCTGAATGGCTGCTGAAAGCTTATCGACGCCTGGCGGGACCGCTCGACGCGGCCGATCTTGCTGGCCTGGCCAGCCGCCACGATGCTCTCATGACGGATCTTCTGCCACTGTCGGGCGCCTCTCATTCCGACCTACGCACGATGCAGGCCTCGACCGAATTGCGCATCGAAGCCGTGAACGCCTTTGCGCGCGGCATGGATCTGGCCGCGCCGGTGGAACATCTTCTCACGCACGGCGGCGATGCCCGCATCAAAATCGACCCCGCCACCGGGCGTAACGGCTACGGATCGTCCGCCCGTCCCGTCATCGGTGAGATCGGTTTCGCCTCGTCGACAGCGACCTGCATCTCAAGCGCGGCCTATGCCGCCGTCGAAGAGATGAGACGCCGGCTGACGGCCTCGGCACAAGAGGGATCCCTGCTTGCAGCCATCACAAACGAGATGGAGGCCTTGCGATCCGCCGTCATGCACCATACGGGCGCCAGCCAGGTCGCGGGCGCCAGCGCCATCCTGACGGCGTCGGGCACGGACGCGGAACTCGCCACCGTGGCCCTGGCCCTGGCGTGCGACGAGCGCCCGCTCACCAGCATTGTCATCTCGCCCGAGGAGACCGGCAGCGGCGTGCCACAGGCCACGCTTGGCCGCCACTTCTCGACGGAGACGGCGCTCGGTTTGGGCGCGACACCTGGCGAGGCCATTGCTGCATTTGCCAGCGATCGCGTTCAGTCGGTCGCCATCGCCATCCGCGACCCGGACGGCCAGCCGCGCGCGGCATCCGCAATCGGCGCTGAGGTTGCCGCCGCCGTTTCCGCAGCCGTCGCCAACGGACGCCGCGTCCTCCTGCACGTGCTCGACGCCGCCAAGACCGGGATCGGTGCGCCGGCGCTCGCCGACGTCGTGGCGCTCACGGAGCGTTTCGGCGACGCCCTGGATGTGGTGGTTGACGCCTGCCAGGCGCGCCTGGGGCCGGACGCCGTGGCCGCCTATCTCGCGCGCGGCTGGCTGGTGCAGATGACCGGTTCCAAATTCTGGGGTGGGCCTCCCTTCTCCGGCGCGCTGCTGGTTCCCGAACGCTTTTTAGCGCGCCAACCCCGCCTCGCCCCGCTGCTGGCCAGCCTCAAGGGCTATATGGCGCGCGGCGAATGGCCGGCAGCCTTCGACCAGGCGCGCCAAGCGCTGCCTGACCGCATCAATCTCGGCCTGATCAGCCGTTGGCGAGCGGCCGTCACGGAGGCGGACCGGCTAGCGGCGGTCGACCCCGACGTGCAAACACGGTTGATGCGGACGTTCGCCGAGACCGTCCGCCAGGCTCTGCCGGACTACCCCGAACTCCGCCCCGTCAGCAGCGCGCCAATCGATCGCTCCGCTGTCTGCGCCAACGACCGGTGGGCGGTCATACAGACCATTTTCCCGGTCATCCCGATGCGGATGATCGACGATGTCGTCCGTCCACTGACGCTTGACGAGGCAAAGCGGCTGCACCGGTGTTTGGCGCGCGATATCAGCGCAAATCTGCGGGCCTATGGTCTTGGAGCGGAAGACCTGCGGCTCCCGGCCCAACCCTGCCACGTTGGCCAGCCCGTGAAGCTCGGGACCGCAGGCGGCGGCGCGACCGCAGCGCTGCGCCTCTGCGCCAGCGCACGAACGGTTCTGGCTATGGCGGAGGCGGGGGGTGAAGAGATAGTCCGTCAACAGATCGATACCATGCTCGCTAAGATGGCGCTGCTGCTTCGGAATTTTGAGGCCATCGCGGTTTAACTGAGAGCTATAGACTGTTTTTTCCTCTCCCCCGTTTTCCGGGGGAGAGGAGACCGCGTCTCGCAGCCGACCTTTGGGAGGCAAGAGCCACGCGGTCGGTGAGGGGCAGCCACTTGCTCCGAGCTTGTCGCACCGAATACGGAGCAAGCGGCTGCCCCTCATCCGGCGCTAGATCCTCGCTGCGCTCGGGGGCCACCTACTCCCCTGAAAAGGGGGAGAAGGGAATTCACCTTACCGCGCCATTTCCTTCAGGCCACGCCGGATCAGCGCCTCGGTGGTTGCCCCTTCACCCAATTCGCGCGCGGCGGATGCGACCGCAACACTGGCCTGGATCTGCTGATAACCCAGGTTCACCAGCGCCGAGATTGCTTCGGCGTTGGCCGATGAGGCGGGAGCTGCGCCTTTGCCCTTGCCGCCCGCTGCGGGGCTGGCGCTGATCGAGGCCAGCGACAGCACCGGCGCCTTATCCTTCAGCTCCGTGACAATCCGTACCGCCAGCTTCGGCCCGACGTGCGGCGCGCGCGACATCGACGCCTTGTCACCGAGCGCGATGGCGTTGGCGATCTCCTGCAACGTCAGCGTCCCGAGGATCGCCAGCGCCACGCGCGCGCCGACGCCCTGCACGCTCTGCAACAGGCGGAACCACTGCCGTTCGGTTTCCGATTGAAACCCGAACAGCCGGATCTGGTCTTCGCGCACATGGGTCTCGATGGCGAACACCACTTCGTCTCCTTGCGCCGCTGCCCAGGCCAGCACGCGTGACGAGCAGAAAATCTCGTAGCCGACGCCGCCGACATCGAGGATGATCCAATCCTCGCCCTGCGCTTCGACTTTTCCCCGCAAGCGCCCGATCATCGCGCGGCCGCCTTGGCGTTGAAGCTGGCGATCAACTCGCGCGATTTGCGCTGGTGCGCATGGCAGATGGCGATGGCGAGCGCGTCTGATTCGTCCGGCGACTGAGGATCAGCCTTTGGCAACAGCATGCCAACCATGGCCGCCACCTGCTTCTTGTCGCCGTGGCCAACGCCCGTCACGGTTTTCTTGATCTGGTTCGGCGCATATTCGGCGACTTTTATGCCCGATTGCGCCGGCACCAGCAGCGCGATGCCACGCGCCTGTCCGAGTTTCAGCGTCGAGCGCGGGTTGTCATTGACGAAGGTCTCTTCCACCGCCGCCTCGATCGGACAATATTGCGCGATCACGGCATAGAGGCCTCGATGCAGATCCAAGAGACGCGCAGAGAGCGGATCGTCCGCCTCCGACGTGATGACGCCGCTGGCGACATAGACCAGCCGGTTGCCATCCGAGTCGATAACGCCCCAGCCGGTGCGCCGAAGCCCCGGATCGATGCCGACAATGCGAATCATGTTCCCCATGCGTTCATGCCTAGCACGAAGCCGGAGTGAGCGTCTTCGCCTCAGGCAGAAATTGAACCCGGAATGAGTTGTATTGCGGCCGGTTGTGTTAGAAGACGCTCAATCGCCCGCAACATGGAAATTTGAGAATGCCCGGTCTGCTGTCTTTGCGTATCTCCGTCCTCGTTTTGCCCCTCCTGGCCGCACCGGCCTACGCTGGAAATGAGGCGATCCCGGCCAGCCAACAACAGATGCAACTGTCGTTCGCCCCGCTGGTGAAGGCGACCGCGCCCGCCGTGGTCAACGTCTATGTGACGCGGCGGGTGAAGGAGTTCGTTTCGCCGTTCGGCAACGATCCGTTCTTCCGCGATTTCTTCGGCGGCAATGTCGGCGTGCCACGTGAACGGATGGAAAATTCGCTCGGCTCCGGCGTCATTGTCAGCGAGGACGGGTTGATCGTGACCAACAACCACGTGGTGGCCGGCGGCGGCGATGCGGAGATCCGGGTGGCGCTCGGCGACAAGCGCGAGTTTGACGCCCGCATCATGTTGCGCGACGAAAAGCTGGATCTGGCGGTGCTGCGCGTCAACGCGGGCGGCGCCAAGTTCCCGCATCTGGACTTCGACGACAGCGACGCCATCGAAGTGGGCGATCTGGTGCTGGCCATCGGCGATCCCTTCGGCGTCGGCCAGACCGTGACCAGCGGCATCATTTCGGCGCTAGCACGCTCGCGTGGCAACACAGCCGATGCGCAGTATTTCATCCAGACCGACGCCGCCATCAATCCGGGCAATTCGGGCGGCGCGCTGATCGATATGAAGGGCGGCCTGATCGGCATCAATTCGGCCATCGTTTCGCGCTCGGGCGGCTCGCAGGGCATCGGGCTCGCGATCCCATCCAACCTGGTGAAGGTGTTCGTCGCCAGCGCGATCTCCGGCAAGGCGATTTCAAAACCGTGGCTGGGCGCCGAACTGGTGGCGGTGACGCGCGACATCGCCAAGCAGCTGAAGTTGGAAAAAGTGACCGGCGTGCTGGTGGCCGACGTCAATCCAGATGGCCCGGCAGCCAAAGCGGGGCTGACGGCGCAGGATATCGTGATCGGCATCGACGGCGCGGTGGTCGAGGACGCCGCGGGGCTGGCGTACCGGCTCGACACCAAGGGCGTTGGGGCCACGGCGAAGCTGGCGGTGCTGCGTGACGGGCGCGAGATCAGTCTCGACCTGCCCCTGGTGGAAGCGCCCAAGCCGGTCGCGGTGAACCTGACGGGCCCGCATCCGTTCGATGGCGCGACCGTATCGGACGTGGCGCTGGCCACGCTCGGCCGCAATGCCAATGGGTCCGATGTCGCCGGCGTGATGGTGCAGGATGTGCAGGCGGGATCAATCGCGCAGAGCCTGGGATTTCATCCCGGCGACGTGGTGGTGCGTGTCAACCGCAGCCGCGTGCGCGGCGTTGAGGAGCTGCAAAAACTTCTGAAAAACCCGCAGCGCGTGTGGCGGCTGGACGTGAAGCGCGGCGACCAGATTTATCAGATGACGGTGCCGGGGTAGGGGTCTCCACATTTTATCTTTTCACGTCCTATCGGCGGAGGGGCGACCCGTGGGTCGCCCTCGTGCGGCACGGCAAGCGGCGAGAGGGCGACCCACGGGTACAAACCGGGCTGATGGGTGACAGGTCGTAATATCGGCGAATCAGAGGAGATTCGCGCGATGCCCTTCAAGGAAACCCGTCGAATGGACTCTCGTATCGCGTTGTTCATGGACGACGACACCGGAGCTTTTCCGGTCGATCAGCT
>JANMVX010000304.1:0-4639 GCA_031393505.1 Hyphomicrobiaceae bacterium
AGCTGATCGACCGGAAAAGCTCCGGTGTCGTCGTCCATGAACAACGCGATACGAGAGTCCATTCGACGGGTTTCCTTGAAGGGCATCGCGCGAATCTCCTCTGATTCGCCGATATTACGACCTGTCACCCATCAGCCCGGTCTAAAGTGTTACCCATCAGCCCGGTTTGTACCCACGGGTCGCCCCTACGGCCGACCGGTGGATTTGACGATACGACTTGTGCTACCATTTCGTGATCACAAGGATCGCATCCCATGCTCGTTGGAATTCTCGAAACTGGACGTCCGGCCGAACAGTTGCAGGAGCACGGCTCGTACCCCAGCATGTTCGAACGGTTGTTAGGGCCGACGTCCAGCGAGCTCACTTTCAAGACCTTCGCCGCCCTTGATGGCGACGTCCCGTCCGATCCACACACCTGCGACGCCTGGCTGGTCACCGGTTCGCGCCACGGCGCCTATGAGCGCCTGCCCTGGATGTTGAACCTGGAACAGCTGTTGCGCGACGCTGTTGCGGCCAAGGTGCCGGTGGTCGGCATCTGCTTTGGACATCAGATCCTGGCGCAGGCGCTGGGCGGCAAAGTGGTGAAGTCGCCCAAGGGCTGGGGATTCGGTTTGCATACCTACGAGATTGACGAAGCACCAGGACTTGCGGGCAAGCCGCCTCGCGAAATCACGCTTGCGGCCTTGCATCAGGATCAGGTTGTCGAGGTGCCAGCCAGTGGCCGCGTGATCGGCTCGTCCGACTTCTGCCCCAACGCGGTCATCGCCTATGGCGATACGGCGCTGAGTTTCCAGCCGCACCCCGAGTTCAACGTGCCGTTCTTGCGCGGCGCGTCCGAACATCGCTTGAAGGGCATTGCGCCCGATGCTGTGCGCGAGGCGGCGGAGACTTCGTTCCAGGAAAAACAACCGGATCAACCGGTTGTCGCCAAATGGATCGCCGAATTCCTGCTCTCAAAACGGCAGGCTGCATAAGGCGAGGCTAATCCAGGCACTACGGCGTCTTCGCCTTGATCTTTTTCTTCGCTGCAGCAGCTGCTGCTTTGCTATCGGTCGCCGCTTTGGTGGCAGAAGCGGTCTTTGTGTTCGCTTTCGTCACGGCCGGCGCCACTACGGATTTTGCATCTGCTGCAGGTTCAGTGGGCGTGACGGCGGCCTCGACCGCGGGCATCATCACGGTATTATCCTCAGCAGCGACAATTGGCGTGGTCTTGGCTGCCGCTGGCGTCACCACAGCGGGTGCTTCAACCGCCTTACCGTTGTCCACGCTGACGCCTGGCATCTCCAGCGCCACGCCGGGCCCAGCGGTCTGATCCTGTCCCGCAGCGGCCGCGTTTGCCTCAGCCTTGGCCTTGGCCTCGCGTTCGACCTGGCGCCAGCGCTGAACGTTTTTCTGATGGTCTTGGATACTGGCGGCGAACGCGTGCCCTCCGCTGCCGTCGGCCACGAAGAACAAGTCCTTGGTGTCGGCCGGGTTCAACACGGCTTCGATGGCCGCGCGACCAGGATTGCAGATCGGCGTCGGGGGCATGCCTTCGATCTGATAGGTGTTGTATTCGTTCTTGTCCTCAATCTCGCTCTTGGTAATGCCGCGCCCCAACGCGCCATGCCCATGCGTCACCACATAGATGATGGTGGGATCACTCTGCAGCCGCATGCGCTTGTTGATGCGGTTGAGGAACACGCCGGCGACCCGATCACGTTCGTCGGCCTTGCCGGTTTCCTTCTCCACAAGTGAGGCCATGATGAGGGCCTCGTCCGAGGTCTTGAACTGCACGCGGCTGGAGCGCGTCTCCCACTGCTTGGCGACGAAACGTTTGGCGTCAGCCTGCATGCGCGCGATGATTTCCTTGCGCTCGGTACCGCGTGAGAACTTGTAGGTGTCGGGCAACAGCGTGCCCTCAGCCGGCACCTCGGTAAGCTCACCGTTCAGATCAGGCTGCGCCTTCAGCAGCTGCACGATCTGGTAGCTCGTCAGCCCTTCCGGGATCGACACCTTCATCAGGATGGCCTTGCCTTCGACCAGCGTATCGATGACCTGGCGCATGCTGGCGTTCTTGCGGATTTCGTACTCACCGGCCTTCAGGGCGGGCGCCTTGGCGCCGGTGAAATAGGACTTCATGCGATCCCAGTAGAAACCGGCCAGCAGCACCTTGCTGTCGGTGATCACGCCCTCGCGCTGCAGACGACTGGCGATGCCGGTTAGGCCTTCGCCGGGCGGGATGACGACCACCGTGGAATGGTCCAACGGACCAGCCTGTTCATAGGCCGTCTTCATGGCATAAGCGCCGCCACCAGCCAGCAGCATCAGCACCAGCAAGAACGTCAGGCTGCCGTTGACGAACGTGATGACGCCGCGACGATGCGGGCGGCCTTTCGAGCGCTGGCGCGGGGCATTTGGGGCGCGCGCCGGCTCTAACAGCTCGCTGGGACTGCGCGCCTGTTGCGGGCGCACGCGAGACGTGATCGGGCGCTGCGCTGAGGCAGACATCCAATCGGGCTCGCTCTTGCCTGGCTTTTTGCGCTTCATCGCCCCTCACTCACTCCCTTCAGGGAAGAGTCCTCAACAGAAAATATGGCGAAAGGCGGGTCTTGAGCGTGGCGGGGCTGCCAAACTCAAGCGACATGGCGCTGCATGACCAGCGAGGCATTGGTGCCGCCAAAGCCGAAGGAGTTGCTGAGCACCGTGTCGATCTTGAGCTTTTTGGCTACTTTGGGGACCAAATCGATGGCCGTGCTCACCGACGGATTGTCGAGATTGAGCGTCGGCGGAGCGATCTGGTCACGAATGGCCAGGATCGAGAACACGGCTTCCACGGCGCCGGCCGCACCCAGCAAATGGCCAATCGCCGACTTGGTCGAGGACATCGACAGCGTGCCGGCCGAATTGCCGAACAGGCGCTCGACCGCGCCCAGTTCAATCTCGTCGCCCATCGGCGTCGAGGTGCCATGCGCGTTCACGTAGTGGATGTCGCCGGGCGAGAGGCCAGCGCGCTTCAGGGCCGCCTTCATGCAGCGGAACGCGCCGTCGCCGGTCTCTTGCGGGGCGGTGATGTGGTAGGCGTCGCCGCTCATGCCGTAGCCGGTGATCTCGGCATAGATGTGTGCGCCGCGGGCTTTGGCGTGCTCCAGCGACTCCAGCACCACGATGCCTGCGCCCTCGCCCATGACAAAACCGTCGCGGTCCTTATCGTAGGGGCGCGAGGCCTTTGTCGGGTCATTATTAAAGCCGGTTGAGAGCGCCCGGCAAGCGGCGAACCCTGCGATGGCGATGCGGCAGACCGGTGATTCCGCCCCGCCAGCCACCATGACGTCAGCGTCGCCCAGCGCGATGATGCGCGCGGCGTCGCCAATGGCGTGCGAACCGGTTGAACAGGCCGTGACCACGGAATGGTTCGGCCCCTTCAGCTGATGCTTGATCGAAACATGGCCTGAGGCAAGGTTGATCAGGCGGCCCGGAATGAAGAACGGGCTGATTTTTCGCGGGCCTTTTTCCTGCAACAGCAAGCTGGTCTTGGCGATGCCATCGAGGCCGCCGATGCCGGACCCGATTAGAACGCCGGTACGTTCTTTGTCGTCGTCGGTCTTTGGCGACCATTTCGCGTCAGCCAACGCCTGATCAGCGGCGGCGACAGCAAAGATAATGAAATCATCGACTTTGCGCTGGTCCTTCGGCTCCATCCACTGGTCGGGATTGAAGGTGCCGTTGCTGCCGTCGCCGCGCGGGATCGTACAGGCTATCTGGCAGGTGAGATCATTGACTTCAAAGGTGGTGATGCGGCCCGCGCCGCTATGGCCAGCCAGCAGCCGCTTCCACGACGGTTCCACTCCACAACCCAAGGGAGTGACCAAGCCCAAACCGGTCACGACGACGCGCTGCATGCCCACCACTCACAGTCTGCCGGAAATGTTTGACGCGGGGGGCGGACCTTAAGCCCGGCCGCCCGCGTCATGTCAGAACGTCAAGCCCTACGCCGTCTTGGCGGCATGTTTGTCGAGGAATTTCACCGCGTCGCCGACGGTGAGAATGGTCTCGGCGGCGTCGTCCGCAATTTCGCAGCCGAATTCCTCCTCGAACGCCATCACCAGCTCAACCGTATCCAGGCTGTCCGCGCCAAGATCGTCGATGAAGCTGGCATTGTCGGTCACCTTGTCGGCTTCCACGCCAAGGTGCTGGATGACAATCTTCTTCACCCGATCTGCAACGTCGCTCATTCTATTGTCCTCGTAGAGTTCCGAAAATTCGATCCGTCAAACCGACGCCATGCCACTGTTCGGCCTGGAACGCCAGCCTTTGGCCGTCCGGATACTGGACGGCAAATCAACCTGTGCGCGCAACGGCAGGCCCTGCCCGATACGCCGCACGCCCAGAAAATCCCGCGCTTGGTACCATAGTTGATTTTGCTTTACCAGCGAGCGCCGTGGGCGTCCTGGACGTGCCGTCCCCAGCTTTGTCGGCCAAAGACTGCGGCATAATCGGCCCGTTGCGTGATGGTTGGAACTACGTAGGGGCGACCCGTGTGTACGACCGGGCTGATGGGTGACATTTCAGACCGGGCTGATAGGTAACAGTATTGGCTCAATGCTCTACTGTCACGACTTGTCCGCGAGCGCAGGTTTCGGGACGGAGCGGAGCCGCG
>JANMVX010000312.1:0-3894 GCA_031393505.1 Hyphomicrobiaceae bacterium
TGCAGGGGCCGCGCTCCCGGCTGCGGCTGCGCATGGCGCCGGTATTCGCGCTCGGGGTTGTGGCCGTCGCCGCGTTGGGTTTCCTGCCCGTCCCGCTGACGGTGCTGGCCGACGCCAAGGTGACGCCCATCACGCCGACCATCGTCGCAGCGCCAATCGATGGCGTGGTGAAAGACATCCTGGTGCAGCCGAACGAAATGGTGCGGATCGGCCGCGTGCTGGTGCGGCTCGACACCACGGAGCTATCAGCGCAACGCGACGGCGCCGCCAAACACGTCTCTGTGCTGACGGCCGACTGGCAGCG
This sequence comes from Hyphomicrobiaceae bacterium, assembly GCA_031393505.1. Taxonomy (GTDB): domain Bacteria; phylum Pseudomonadota; class Alphaproteobacteria; order Rhizobiales; family Hyphomicrobiaceae; genus JANYHF01. The sequence goes on from JANMVX010000312.1 coordinate 305, forward strand.
CCTGGAGCAAAAGGCGTTTACGGACGATCGCGCGCGGGCCGAAGTGTCTGTCGCGCGCTCGAAGCTGGCGGAGGGCGAGGCGGATCTCGACTATGCGGCGAGCCGCCTGGGTCGCGCCGACATCACCGCCAAGGCCGCCGGCGTGGTGCTGCTGGACGATCCCACGCAATGGCTGGGGCGTCCCGTGAAGGTGGGTGAGCGCATCTTGTCCTTGGCCGATCCGCAGTCCGTGCGGCTGGAAATCCAGGTGCCAGTGGAGGACGCGCTGGTGGTGAATGCCGGGGCCGACGTGGAGTTTTTTCTCGCCATATCGCCGGCAAAACCGCTGCGGGCCAAACTCGCGCGCATCAGTTACGACGCCCGCGTCATGCCAAACCAGATGACGGCGTTTCTGGGCGAGGCGGTGTTCGAGGACGGCGCGACGAAGCCACGACTGGGGCTGACAGGAACGGCGAAGATCAGTGGCGAGATGGTTCCGCTGGCCTACATGCTGCTGCGGCGCCCGTTGGCGCATCTAAGACGAGTCATTGGGTTCTGACGGAACTCTCCTCTCCCCGTTCTTACGGGGAGAGGAGACCGCGTCTCGCAGCCGCCTTTTTGCGGCAAGAGCCACGCGGTCGGTGAGGGGCAGCCGCAAGCTCCGGTCTTGTTGAGGGCTGTACGGAGCAAGAGGCTGCCCCTCACCTGTCGCTGGTTCCTCGCCTACGGCTCGGGCGACATCCTCTCCCCCAAAGATGGGGGAGAGGAGAAGACTGCGCTGCCCGCATATTGGGACCAATCCATGCCAGCCGCCCTCGCCCAACCTCCCGCTCCGCCCAAGGACGATCCGCTCCCGCCCTTGCGCGCGGACATCGTCATCGCCTCGGGGCCGCGCCGGCCCGATGGCAGCGCGAGCTGGGTGGTGCTCGATCCCGCCGCCAACGCGCATTTCAACATCGGCTGGCGCGAGTTCGAAATCCTCTCACGCTGGCCGATCGGCGAGGCGGGGGCGCTGGCCGCGTCGGTCACCAGGGAAACCACGCTTGACGTCACCAAGGCCCACGTCGCCCAAGTGGCGCAGTTCCTCTCCGGCAGTGGCCTGGTCCGCGTGCCCGCCGCCAAGCTGATGGACCTGCGCAAGAAATCCGCCGCCAAGGGCCTGCTCGCGCAAACCGGCTCCTGGCTCGGCGCGCTCATGTTCAAGAAAATCCCGCTCATCGCGCCCGATCCCTTCCTGGCCCGCACGGCCTTCCTGGCGCGGCCGCTGTTCACGATCCAATTTGCACTGATCATCGGCCTGCTGCTGTTGCTCTCCCTGTATCTGGTCGGCCGGCAGTGGGCGCAATTCCTCGCCGGCTTCGAGCATCTGTTCAGCCTGGAGGGCGCGCTCAGCGTCGCGCTCGCTCTCACAATTGCAAAATCCGTGCACGAACTGGCGCACGCCTATGCCGCCCGCCTCAACGGTGTCGAAGTTCCATCCATGGGAGTATCGCTGATCATGCTGTGGCCCGTTCTGTACACGGAAACATCTGGCGCTTGGTGCATCCCTGACCGGCGCAAGCGGCTGACCATTGCGGCCGCGGGGGTGGGCGCCGAACTCGTGCTCGCCGTGCTGGCGCTGGCCGCCTGGCCGTTCCTCGATCCCGGCTGGCTGCGCAACACCATGCAGTTCGCCGCCACCAGTTTGGTGCTGCTGTCGATCGCCATCAACGCCAATCCGCTGATGCGCTTCGATGGCTATTTCGTCGCCTGCGATCTCAGCGGCATCGACAATCTGCAGTCGCGCTCTCTGGCCATGCTGGCCTGGCTGGCGCGGAAAATCTTCGCGGGCGCGCCGGAACCCTCGCCCGAACCCGGCTGGCCGTTGCGACAACAGATCGCCATCACCGCCTTCGGCGCCGCGCTCGGACTCTACCGTATCTCCTTATACGCCGGAATCGCCTTTGGCCTGGTCGTCTTCGTCTTTCCCGCCCTAGGCATGGTGTTGGCGGTCCTGGTCGTGATCTGTTTCCTGATCCAACCGGTCTCGCGCGAGGTCGTGCGCTGGTTCGCCTCGGCCGCCAAGCGGCTTGGCCCCGTGCTCGGCCCTCTTCGCGTTTCGATCTGCCTGCTGATCATGCTCTTGCCGCTGATCGTACCTTGGCGCACCTCGCTGATGGCGCCCGTGTTGCTGCGGTTGGGGCAGGCCCATGCGGTTTTTGCGCCCGAGCCCGGGGAGATCGCCAAACTCACCGTCGCCGAGGGGCAGATCGTGGCGCAGGGCGATGCGCTCATCGAGATTTCGTCTCCGGACATCGTGCATAAGTTGACTGCGGATCGTCTCAAGGCGGATCGCCTGACGCTCATCCTGGAACGGCACCTGACCGGGGTCGGCTACCAGGAAGACGGCCGGGTCGAAGACACCGAAGTGCAGCGCCTGCGCACCGAAATCGCCGGCTTGGAAGCGCGACGCGCACGCCTGATCCTGCGCGCGCCTGCGGGCGGCGTCGTGCGCGGCCTCGATCTGGGGTTGGGCGCTGGCGTCTGGGTGCAAGGCGACCGACCCCTACTGCGCATTGTAACGAACGATAGCGTCACCGCCGAGGCCTATATCGAGGAGCGCGATCTGGCGCTGGTCGCCCCCGAGGCGGCCGGTTCGATCTGGCTGGAAGGCCATCCGCTGCAGGGGATATCTGTGCGTATACGCGCGATCTTCGACCAGGCCGTCCCCCGCATCGAGCAGCCGATCCTGGTCGCCCCAAGTGGCGGCCCGATCCAGGTCAAGGCCGCGGCGGATCGGAGCTGGGCGCCGGAGACCGCTCTGTATAAGGCGGAATTGGACGTGGGGGCTTTGCCCGAGAGCGTTGCGACCCGCAGCATCGAAACCCGCGGCTTCGCGATCATCGAAACCCCGCCGCGCAATCTGTTGGGGCGGATGCTGGACCGGATCATTGGGGTGTGGCGGAGGGAGATTGGGTAGGGCACGACATGGATCGACGCGCCGATCATTGGTAGGGGCGAGCAGCGCTCGCCCTCTCGCAACGAGTATGCTGCGCGAGGGCGAGCGCTGCTCGCCCCTACGGCAACATCTTCCCCGGATTGAAAATTCCGTCCGGATCCAGCGCCAGCTTGATCTTGCGCATCACCTCGACGCCGGCTCCGTGCTCGGCCTGCATATACTTCATCTTGCCCATACCCACGCCGTGTTCTCCCGTGCACGTTCCATCCATGGCAAGCGCGCGTTCGGCCAGCCGCTCCAAAAACTCGTCGACCCGCGCGCGCTCCTCCGCATTCGCCATATCCACCAATGGCTGGACGTGGAAATTGCCGTCGCCGACATGGCCGATGATCGGCGCGATCAGGCCGAGCCTGTCGATGTCGGCCTTGGTCTGAGCAACGCATTCGGCCAGTCGCGACACCGGCACGCACACGTCGGTCGCCAGCGCTTCGGCGCCCGGTCGCAGCGCCTTGGCGGCCCAATAGGCGTCGTGGCGGGCTTTCCACAGGCGGTTGCGATCATCCGTACTCTCGGCAAAATCCAAGCGGATCAACCCTTCGGCCGTGCCGATTTCGCGAAACATCTCCAGCTGTTCACGCGTGGCTGCCGGCGTGCCGTGGAATTCGACGAACAG
>JANMVX010000319.1:0-1544 GCA_031393505.1 Hyphomicrobiaceae bacterium
CGATGCCGCCAATACGACCACCGGCGCACGCGTCGACTTCGCCAAAGACGGCATCAACGCGCCCAGGCCGCACTGACGCTCATTCAAAGGGTCGATCGACAGAGAGAAATTCCCGCTCGAGATGGCTATCAGCCGCGACCAGATTCTCGAACGCCTCGCGGGCGTGATCGGCCCTGACGGCGCGATGCTGACGACGTCAAGCCGCCTGTCGGATATCGTCATCCGCGGGAACACGGTGTATTTTTCGATCAGCATCGGGACTTCGGGCTCGACCGCCGATCTGCCGCCGGATCCTCGCGCGTGGGAGCCGACCCGAAAAGCCGCCGAAGCAGCGACCAAAGCCGTGGCTGGCGTCGAGGCCGTCAGTGTCTCGCTGACCGCGGATGCGTCGACGGCCCCGGCGGTGACGCCGAGCCGACCGCGCGATACCGCGTCGAATGCTGCCGCTTCACGACCGGCCGGCTTCCCAGCGCTGGCACGAGTCTCGCACATCATCGCGGTCGCTTCCGGCAAGGGCGGCGTCGGCAAGTCGACGACCGCGTGCAATCTCGCGCTGGCGCTGCAATCGCTCGGCCTGAAGGTCGGCATTCTCGACGCCGATATCTACGGGCCGTCGATCCCCAAGCTGTTCGGCCTGCGCGCCAAACCCAAGGTGATCGGTGAGCGCACGCTCGTGCCGTTGGATGGATACGGCGTCAAGGTGATGTCGATCGGGTTCGTGGTCGACGAGGCCAAGGCGCTGGTCTGGCGCGGCCCGATGGTGATGGGCGCGATCACGCAGATGCTGCGCGACGTCGCCTGGGGAACGCTGGATGTCCTCGTCGTCGACATGCCGCCCGGCACCGGCGACGCACAACTGACCATGGCGCAGAGCGTCGATCTGGCCGGCGCGGTGATCGTGTCGACGCCGCAGGATCTCGCGCTGATCGATGCGCGCAAGGGCGTCGCGATGTTCGGCCAGGTCGGCGTGCCGATCCTCGGCCTGATCGAGAACATGAGCTATTTCGTCTGTGACGGCTGCGGCAAGCGGCACGAGATCTTCGCGCACGGCGGCGCGCGCAAGGAGGCCGCCGAGCTCGGCGTGCCGCTGCTCGGCGAGATCGCGCTCGACCCGTTGATCCGCCAGCGTTCCGACGCCGGCCTGCCGATCATGGTCTGCGAGCCCGACAGCGCGCCGGCTCAAATCTATCGGGAGATCGCCCGCGCGATCATTCAGCGGCTATTTTCCGCGGGCATGCCGAGGTCGCAGTCGTCTTAGCCTTCGAAGGATCGCCACCGGCATTGCTTTGCCGAACCTTTCCGCATCCGAGGTCGCGACAAGGTGATCGAGATCGCAGCGCTCGGGCTCGTCATTGCGCTCGCCGAGGTTTATCAAGACGGCGTATCCCGGTAGACTGGTCGGCGTGGCGCACACGGTGCACATGTCCTCGCAAGACGGTGTCGGCGTGCGCCGACAAGGAGCCAATGGATGGCGATCACGCTCAGCATCAACGGCCAGACGCATGCCATCGATATCGACCCGGACACGCCGCTGTTGTGGGTGC
>JANMVX010000349.1:0-7037 GCA_031393505.1 Hyphomicrobiaceae bacterium
ATGCGAACAGGGTTCCTGCGGTCGAACGGCACGAATTCGCCAGGCACCCGGCGAACCAGGAACCAGAAGCCGTTGTGACGGTGAGGGCGCGCGGCGGCGGCGGGTCTGCCCATAGTTTGTTGCCCCATTTGTTGCACCTCAGATCGCCTATTGCGTCGAGGGCGGGGCCGATTATCTCAGAAAAATGTGCGATTTCAAGGCATTAGAAAATACAGAATTGGCGCTCCCTACGGGAGTCGAACCCGTCTTTCAAGAATGAAAATCTCGCGTCCTAACCGATAGACGAAGGGAGCTGCAGGGCGGCGCTTTACGGCGCGACCCGCATCTGGGGCTTCGTATAAAGGGGTTCGGGGCGGGTGGCAACCCTTCGTCAACGGCGCCTTTGTCATTGCGCGCGCGGATCGGCGACGTCTTCGATGGTGAACTCGATTTTCTCGCGGCCGCCCCAGGTATCGCGGCGTAGGGAGCCGGCAAAGTGGAGGGGCATGCCGCCGACGTTGGCCAGCAGCAGGTCGCCGATGGGCGAACCCACGGCGCGGAAGGCGACGCCGTCCAGTTTCGAGCCGTCGCCGGCTTCGATGGTGCAGCGCAGGTGGGTTTCGCCCATGACGCGGGCCGAACGCAGGCGGTGGGCGGGGAATACGAAGCGCGGCACGGGATTGCCCTGGCCGTAGGGGCCGGCCTGCTCGATCTGGGCCATCAGCTCCATGGTCACGGAGCTGGGCGTCAGGGCGCCGTCGATGTCGAGACCGGCTGCGGAGCGTTCGGCCGCCACCCGCGTCGCGAGGCGCTGTTCGAGGAATGCTGTCAGGTCGGCCATGCGCTCTTTCTTCACGGTGAGCCCCGCCGCGAAGGCGTGGCCGCCGCCCTTGACGACGATGCCTTGCTCGGCCGCCGCGCGCACCGCACCGCCGATATCGACGCCGGCGATCGAGCGCAGGGACCCGGTCCCCTCCAAGTCAGACGTCCAGGCGATCACCAGCGAGGGGCGCTGGAAGCGATCGGTCAGGCGGCTGGCGACTAGGCCGACCAGCCCCTTATGCCACTCTGGCGAGCCCGAGATCAGAATTGGCAGCTCCGGCTGTTCCATCAACGCGTGCTCAGCCTCGGCCAGCGCCGCCTCCAGCATGGCCGCCTCGATGGCTTTTCGCTCGCGGTTGTGCTTGTCGAGCAGCACGGCGATGCGGCCGGTCTCCAGAATATCGTCCGACGACAGAAGTTGCGCTCCGAGGCTGGCGTTGCCGACCCGCCCGCCGGCATTTATGCGCGGGCCGAGCACGAAGCCAAGATGATAGGGATTGGGCACTTCTTTCATGCCGGCGGCATCGGCCAGCGCCTTCAGGCCGTGATTGCGGCGCTGCTTCATCACCTGCAGGCCCTTGGCCACATAGGCGCGGTTGAGCCCGGTGAGCGGGACGACGTCGCAGACCGTGGCGAGGGCCACGATATCGAGCCAGTCCAGCAGCGGCGGTTCGGCAGTGCCAGTCTTGTAGTATCCACGTGTGCGAAGAGTCCGCGCCGTCGCCACCAGCAGCAGGAACACCACGCCAGCCGCGCACAGATGCCCGAGGCCCGACACATCGTCCTGCCGGTTCGGGTTGACTACAGCGTGCACGTCGGGAAGCACGGCGTCGGCCTGGTGGTGGTCGATGACCAGAATGTCCGTGCCCGTCCCAGTCGCGGCGGCCAGCGGGGCATGGGCGGTGGTGCCGCAATCGACGGCGACAATGAGCTTGGCGCCCTCGGCCACCAGCGTCTTGATCGCGTTGGCGTTCGGGCCGTAACCTTCCAACATGCGGTCGGGAATGTAGATGCGCGAGGCTTGTCCGTGGGCGGACAGAAAGCGCGCCATCAGCGCCGAGGATGATCCGCCGTCCACATCGTAATCGCCGAAAATGGCCACGGCTTCGCGCCGCTCGATGGCGACGGCCAAGCGCGTGGCCGCCTTGTCCATGTCGCGCAAAGTCGAGGGGTCCGGCATCAGCGCCTTCAGCGACGGATTGAGCAGCACGTCGATGTTGTCGAGCGTGCCGCCGCGCGCGGCCAGGACACGGCCGAGCAGATCGGGAAGGCTGTGGCGCTGGCTGATGGCGGTGGCGAGATTGACGCCGGCGGGATCGAGCCGGTTGCGCCAGGAGATGCCGCGGGCCGAGGCGCGAACGCCCAGAAACAGGCTTGGATCGGCGTCATCGTCCCGCACGCGCCGTTTCACAGCTTGCATCCGGTCTGCCCCCAAGGATTCGATTCGGCGATTGGCCGCAAAGTGTTGGGGTGGCGCAGCCGAGTTGGCAAGGCATCGCAGCGCCGTGCCCTGCGTTCTCCACCACTGTAGTGTCCATCTCGCCTGGCGCCTGCGAATTGTCATCCCGGGCGCAGCGCAGCGTTTTGACGGTGCGCTGCAGACACGGGATCTCTGGCGGCTCCAGCCGTGGCGCAACGGGGGCAGGCGCCGATGGAGATCCCGGATCAGCACTGCACCATGAAAAATGCCGCAGTGCATCCGGGATGACACCACTGGATCGATTTGATCAGATACGGCGCTAGGCCCCAAACACCCGCGCAAAAATCGTGTCGACGTGTTTGAGATGAAAGGCCAGATCGAACAGGTCGGCGATCTCCTTGGGTTTCAGCACCTTGGCGACATCGGGATCGGCGGCGAGCAGCGCCTGGAAATCCGGCATGGTGGCCGCGCCCGACTGATAGGCGTCCCAGATCTGCATGGCGTTGCGCTGGACCAGGGTGTAGGCGGCTTCGCGGCTCAGGCCGGCTTTGGCCAGCGCCAACAGCACGCGTTGCGAGTGAATGAGCCCGCCCAGCCGGTCCAGGTTCAGCCTCATCCGCTCGGGGTAGACCACCAGCTTGTCGACCACGCCGGCCAGCCGGGCCAAGGCGAAATCCAGCGTGATGGTCGCGTCGGGGCCGATCATGCGCTCGACCGACGAATGGGAGATATCGCGCTCGTGCCACAGCGCCACGTTCTCAAGCGCGGGGGCGGCGAAGCTTCTGATCATGCGGGCGAGGCCGGTCAGATTCTCCGTCAGCACCGGATTGCGTTTGTGCGGCATGGCGGAGGAGCCCTTTTGGCCAGGAGAAAAGTATTCCTCCGCCTCCAGAACTTCGGTGCGTTGCAGATGCCGGATCTCGGTCGCCAGCCGTTCCACCGAGGAGGCGATGACAGCCAGCGCGGAGAAATAGGCGGCGTGGCGGTCGCGCGGGATGACCTGGGTCGAGACCGGCTCCTGCGCCAAGCCCAACTTCTTGGCCACATAGGTTTCCACGCGCGGATCGATCTGCGCGAAGGTGCCGACGGCGCCGGACAGGGCGCAGGTCGCAATTTCCGCGCGCGCCGCCAGCAGCCGGGCTTTTGCCCGCGCGAATTCTGCATGCGCCCCGGCCAGCTTCAATCCGAAGGTGGTCGGCTCGGCATGAATGCCATGGCTACGGCCGATGCAAACCGTGGTCTTGTGTTCGAGGGCGCGCCGCTTCAGCGCGGCTAGCAAGAGATCCAGATCGGCCAACAGCAGGTCCGAGGCGCGCGTGAGCTGGACGGCCAATGACGTGTCGAGAACATCCGACGACGTCAGGCCAAGGTGCAGATAGCGCGCCTCTGGTCCGACGACTTCGGCGACGTGAGTCAGGAATGCGATCACATCGTGCTTGGTCTCGCGCTCGATGGCGTCGATGCGGGCGATATCCCAGATCGCGTCGCGACCTTTGGCCCAGATTGTCTCGGCGGCGACCTTCGGGATCTGCCCCAGCTCTGCCATGGCTGAGGCGGCATGCGCCTCGATCTCGAACCAGATGTTCAGGCGCGTGGCGGGCTCCCAGATCGCGACCATCTCGGGGCGGCTGTAGCGGGGAATCATGATGGTCGGTCCTCAAGCTGTCCAAGGCCGATTTCGGCCAGCACTTCGGCGGTATGAGCGCCAAGGCGGGGGGCGGCGCGCGCGTAGGTCAACGGCGTTTCCGACAGCACGATTGGCGTGCGGACGGAGGGCGCCGTTCCGGCCGCGGCGCCGGGCGCGGGCAGATCCAGCCGCAAGCCGCGCGCGGCCACCTGCGGGTCGCCGAACACTTCGGCCACAGTGTTGATCGGACCTGCTGGCACGTGCACCGCTTCCAGCTTCGCCAACAGGTCCGCCTTCGTCATGTTGGCCGAGGCGGCGGTCAACAGGGGCATCAATACGGCCCGGTTGCGCACGCGATCCGCATTGGTGGAGAAGCGCGCATCGTCGGCCAGCTCGGCCAAGCCGAGCACGCGGCAGACATCCGCAAACTGCCGGTCATTGCCGGTGGCGATGATGATGTGGCTGTCGGAAGTCGGCACCGGCTGGTATGGCACGATGTTGGGATGGGCGTTGCCCATGCGCGTGGGCGATGCGCCGGACACCAGATAATTCAGGGCCTGATTGGCCAGCACGCCAACTTGCGTATCCAACAGCGCCATATCGACCAGCTGGCCACGCCCGGTTTTTTCCCGCGCGGCCAAGGCCGCCTGGATGCCAATCACGGCGTAGACCCCCGTGAAAATGTCGGCGAAAGCGACGCCGATTTTCATGGGTTCGCCATCGGGCGCGCCGGTCACGTCCATGATGCCGCCCATGCCCTGGATCATGAAGTCGTAGCCGGCGCGATGGGCGTAGGGGCCGTGCTGGCCAAAGCCGGTGATGGAGCAGTAGACCAACCGTGGGTTGAGGGCGGAGAGGCTGGCGAAGTCGAGGCCGTACTTGGTGAGGCCGCCGACCTTGAAATTCTCGATGAACACATCGGCCCCGGCCGCCAGGCGCCGGACGATTTCCTGTCCCTCCGCCGTTTCGATATCGACCGCGATCGAGCGCTTGCCGCGGTTGCAGGAATGGAAGTAGGCCGAGTCCGGACGTTTTCCGTCGCCCGCCGCCACGAAGGGGGGTCCCCAGGCGCGCGTATCGTCGCCGGCCCCCGGGCGTTCCACTTTGACCACGTCTGCGCCGAGATCGGCCAAAACCTGTCCCGCCCAAGGCCCGGCGAGAATGCGCGCCAGCTCGACGACCTTCAGGCCCGCGAGCGGAGGGGTATTGGAGGGGGCGGTCACGGGGGGCGGCGTCTCCGGTTGTTGGAGCGAGTTACAGCCCGGATCGGCGGGCCGTGCAAGGCCCAGCGCCCGCAACATTAACCAGATGTTTACCACCGAAGCTGTTCGCCGAAGGTCTGCTGCCGTCCGGCACCCCGACCTAGCATCGTCCTTGCAGCACTCCTGGCATCTCCCACTGGTGCCCCACAGGAGTCCACGATGACCAGTTCCAATACGCTCCACTCGCGCTTCGCCAAGGATCAGAATGGCACATTCGCCATCTACTTCGCCTTTCTGCTGCTTCCTTTCTGTATCCTCCTCGGCCTGAGCGTCGATGGCGGCCGCGCCATCCTGACCCATAATGACATGTCCAAAGCGCTCGACTCGGCCACTCTGGCCGCCACCCGCCTGCTGATGATCGGCAACCCAACCGACGCCGAAGTTGCGTTGCTGGCCACCGACTACTTCGACAAGAACCTGGCCAACTCGCGCCAGATGCACAGGCATGGCGCCCTCATTATCGTGATCGACCGCGTCACCAAGACGGTGTCGATCAGAGTTGATGGCTGGTTGCCAACCACCTTTGCTGGTGTTTACGGAATGGAGAAAGTCGCCATCTCCGTCGAGTCGCAGGCGACCTATTCGGTCAACGACATTGAACTGGGTCTGGTGCTGGACACCACGGGATCGATGAACCAGAACAGCAATGGCGGCGGCCCAAAGATCGCTGAACTCAAGATCGCTGCGGCCAAGATGTTCGACATCCTGCTGCCGGACAACGGTGCTCCCGGCGATACGCGCATCGGCATCGCTCCGTTTTCAACGGCCGTCAATGCGGGCGCGTTCGCAGGCGATTTGACCAACCACAAGAACACCGACAATTGCGTCGTCGAGCGCACCGGCGCAGAGGCTTGGACCGACGCAGATCCGACGCAACTGGGCCAATACATGGTGCCGGGAAGCAACGCCCTGAAGGACATCGACCCCACCGACGGCCAGTACGCCTACGCATGCCCCGTCGACGCCGTGCTGCCCTTGACCAATGACAAGGTCGCCTTAAAGGCCAAGGTCAATGGCTTCATTGCCAAGAATGGCACCGCCGGCCATCTCGGCACACAGTGGGGCTGGTACCTTATTTCGCCGAACTGGAACAGCGTCTGGACCGGCGCGAGCGCACCCAAACCCTACGGCACCAAGAACCTTGTCAAATCAATCGTCGTGATGACTGACGGCGCATACAACACAGCCTACAAGAACGGTAAGACTTCGTCGCAGCAGGCTATCACGCTTTGCAACAACGCCAAGGCGCAGGGCATCATCGTCTACACCATCGGTTTCGCCACCCAGCCTTCGGAAGAAGTTACCTTGAACGCCTGCGCCTCGATCGATCCCGACACCGGCAAGCCCAGCTTTTATCATGCCGAGAACGGCGACGACCTGACATCGGCCTTCTCGGATATCGCCGCCAAGCTTGGACAACTGCGGGTGTCGCGGTAATCCAATCGCAGCCGGGCGACCGGGTGCTCCAAAGGGGACGCAGCTGGGCACGGCTGCGTCCCCTTTCGTTTCCGCCACCGCTCAGACCGACTCCGGCGCCAACCCCTCGCGCGTCCGCCACTCCTTCATCATGACCCGGCGGCGGCGCGGTGTGCGCTCGTCCAGCAGGGTCAGCGACCGGATGCGGTCAAAACGGAAATGCCGGTAGTCGTTGCGCAACTCGCACCAGGCGGCGAGCATCCGCACCTGGTCGAAAAAGCCGAGCGCCACCGGCCAGACCGTGCGCTCCGTCACTAACCCCTTGGCGTCGGCATAGGCGATGACGACTTTGCGCTCTTTGCGCATCGCTTCGCGCACATCGCCCAGATCAATTGTCCCGGCGATGATCGGCGCGCCCGAACCGACCAACAGGCCTCCAGTGTCGAGCATCTCGGCGAGATCGGCCGGCAGCACGGCGCGGATTTTGGCCAGCGCGTTCTTGGCCGCTTCG
>JANMVX010000345.1:0-14867 GCA_031393505.1 Hyphomicrobiaceae bacterium
CCCCGAAGGGGCGGGTGAGGGGCAGCAACTTGCTCCGCACTCGCTGCAACAGGGTCGGAGCCCGTGTCTGCCCCTCACCCGGCGCTACGCGCCACCCTCTCCCCCGCGAAGAGGCGGGGGAGAGGGAGATTCAAAGCAACCTACCGGACAAACCCGACGATGTCTTTGACCTCGCGCAGGATCGGTCCCGCCAACGCGCGCGCCCGCTCCGCGCCGTCGCGCAAAACCCGATCGATCTCAGCCGGGTCGTTCATCAAGCGTCGCATGCCATCGCCGATCGGCGATAGCTTGGCCACCGCGACGTCAACCAAGGCGCGCTTGAGATCGGAAAACGGCCTGCCGCCGTATTCGGCCAGGATGTGGGCCGGCGTGCGGTCGCTGAGCGCAGCAAAGATGCCGACCAGATTGGCCAGCTCGGGACGCAGTTTCATACCATCAACTTCCGAGGGCAGCGGCTCGGTATCGGTCTTGGCCTTCTGCACCTTCTTGGCGATGGTGTCGGCGTCGTCCGCCAGGTTGATGCGCGAATAGTCGGACGGGTCGGATTTGGACATTTTCTTGGAGCCATCGCGCAGGCTCATGACGCGCGTCGCCGGTCCCTGGATCAAGGGCTCTGGTAGCGGGAAGAAGCCGTCGTGATGGCCCGCGCGCTCAATCTGGACGCGGAAATCGTTGTTGAATTTTTGCGCGATGTCGCGCGCCAGCTCCAGGTGCTGCTTCTGGTCCTCGCCCACTGGAACGTGCGTCGCGCGATAGGCCAGAATGTCGGCCGCCATCAGGTTCGGATAGGAGAAGAGCCCGACCGAGGCGGCTTCCTTGTCCTTGCCGGCCTTCTCCTTGAACTGCGTCATGCGGTTCAGCCAGCCCAGTCGCGCGACGCAATTTAGGATCCACGCCAATTCCGAATGTTCGCGAACCTGGCTCTGGTTGAACAGGATGCTCTTTTTGGGATCGAGCCCGGACGCGATGAAAGCCGCCGTCACCTCACGCGTATTGCGCGAAAGCTCGGCCGGCTCCTGCCAGACCGTGATGGCGTGCAGATCGACGACGCAATAGAGGCTCTCGTGCTCATGCTGCAGCGCCACGAATTTGGTGATGGCGCCAAGATAATTGCCGAGATGCAGATTGCCGGTCGGCTGCACGCCGGAAAAGACGCGAGTCTTGGTGGTCATTGGTGTCCCCACGATGAGCGCGGGTTATCGCTCATCGTGGGAGTCTCGCGCAAGGGGCGTCTAGTAGAGGCTGTAAACGGCGCCGATCGTGAAACGATCGGTGCTGTTCTCAAAGCCGCCGCTCTTGCCAGGCTCTTTCTGAATCAGCGGGCCGCCTGAGCCGTTGACTAAGGCCGGATCCAAGTTGGTATCGTAGGCGATAGCGTTGACGGTGGTCGACCCTTTGGTCAGCAGGTAGCTCTCGCGCTCCCAGTTCCCAGTAAAGCTCAGCTTGTCGCTGTACTGCCAGGAGCCGCCGAACTTGTAGTCGACGTAGTTTCCATTGTGGAACTGGTCGTGAAACTCCAGGCCTCGCAGGAAATGCTGGTCGTAGTTGTTGGCTGAGACGAAGGGCGACGCGGTCACGCTGGCGTCCAGGGCGAAGCGCTCGAACATGACGTTCAGCTGCAGGCCGAGATAGGGCGTGATCAGGTTCTGCTTGTATTTGATACCCGCCTCGCCACTGGTGAATTCACCCACGGTGTCGCGAAACTTGGTCGGATCGGTTGGATCCGAGGTATAGATGTAGTGCCCGCCCGTGGCCTGGAAGGTCCACTGGTTCCAGCGCAGGCCGCCGACCGCATCCAGCGTGAAATGGGGATGGCGGAACAGCGACAGGTTGCCCGAGACGTCGAACCGGTTGGCGTCTTCGACTGTGGTTTGCGGGCTGTGCGACCAATGGGTCCAGTCCTTGCCGGTGGCCAGCCAGTCGTAATCGTCCATCTCGGAGTCGCCGGTGAGCTTGGTGCCGCCCGAGAGCTGGAACGAGACCCAGGGCGTCAACCGGATGCCGAGCGAGGCGTTCAACATTGCGACGTCTTTGATTTGCCAGTCGAGGCGGCTCAACGTGTAGGCGCCATCCTTGGCATAGACATATTCGTGCGCATTGCCCGTCACATGGCTGACCGAGGCGCCCATGGTGATGGTCGGGTTGAATTCGGGATCGGAAAAGATGCCCGGCTGCATGTGCAGATCGTCGGCCATGGCGGCGGCCGGCAGTGCAATCAGCGTCGCGCAGGTCATGACGGCGCACGTGACGGGGCTGGCCCAATCGCGCATGGGAATCTCCGGGGCTGCAAAGTGATTCAGCGGTACGCGACTGGCGAAAGCCGGGCTTCAAGGAGCCGGGCCGATGTCCCTGTTGTACCGCACCCCAGATGAAAAATTCGTCAACGGATGGTTCGAAATGGGATGGATCACCCCCGACGCCGCCGCAAGCGCCGCAAAATCGCGCGCGGATCGGCGATGCCGAGGGCGAGCACCGCAATGGCATAGGCCAAGAGCCCGCCTCCAACGAGCAGCGCCAAGGCGCCGAACTGAATCAGCACGCCGTTGGCGCGCAGGAAAAACGGCTCCAGCCACAGCTCCAAAACCCAGACCGCCGCACCCATCACCACGCTGGCGATCACGATCAGCGGAAGATTGCGCGTGAGCTGAACATCCGGTTGATAGTGCCCACGCTTGCCGAGTTCGCGCCAGAGCTGCGCCACGTTCAGCCAGGCCGCAATCGTGGTTGCGATGGCGATGCCGACATGAGGCAGGAAACCGTAGTGTTGCAAAATGAAGAACAGCGCGATCGATCCCGCCGCGTTCACGACCAAATTCACCAGCGCGAAATTCATCGGCGTACGCGTGTCGGAGCGGGCGAAATAGGCCGGGGACAGCACTTTGTTAAGGACGAAGGCGGGGAGACCGAAGGCGAAGGCCGAGAGCGCCCAGGCCGTTGGCGGACTGTCGGCAGCGGTGAAGGCGCCGCGTTCGAACAGCACCCGGATGATCGGCAGTGGGACGACGGCGAGCGCGACGGCGGCCGGCAGCGTCAGCAGCAGTGAAAACTCGATGGCGCGGTTCTGATTCTCGTGCACCGCCACCATATCGCCCGCTTTGAGTTTGCGCGCGATATCGGGCAGTAGGACAACGCCGATGGCGATGCCGACAATCCCCAAAGGCAGCTGATAGAGCCGGTCGGCATAGTAGAGGAACGAGTTGGCGCCGGCCTGCAGCGACGCGATGTTGGTGCCGACCACGATGTTGAGCTGCGTGATGCCGCCGGCGATCAACGCCGGGATGCCGAGCGACACCAGCCGCCGCATGCCGTCCGTCTGGCGCGGCCAGCGCAGGGCCAGACTCATGCCGTATCGGCCCGACTCGCGCGCCAGCATGCCGAGTTGTATGACGCCCGCCACCGTCACCGCGCAGGCCAGCACGATGCCGGCCATGGGCGAGCGGCTGAGCCCGAACCAATAGGCAAAACCCATGGCGATGGTGAGCACCACGTTGAGCATGATCTGCGCCGCCGAGGCCGCCGCATACTGACGAAGCCCGCTCAGCACGCCGGCGTAGAGCGCCATCAGCGACATGCAGATCAGGTAGGGAAAGGCGATTCTCGTCAGCAGCACTGTCAGATCGAATTTTTCCTGATTGCCGGCAAAGCCCACGGCGATGAAGGGCATGACATAAGGCATGGCGATTTCGGCCGCGACCGTGAAGACGAGGAGCACGGCGAACAACCCGGCTAGCGCCTCTTCTGCAAACTGTTTGGCTTCGGCCGGGTTCGACCCCTCCAGCCGCTCGGCAAACAGCGGCACGAAAGCCGAGTTGAACGCCCCTTCGGCAAACAACCGGCGGAACAGGTTGGGAATGCGGAAGGCGACGATGAAGGCGTCCGCCACCATGCCGGTGCCCAGGACATAGGCGATCAGCTGGTCGCGCGCAAAGCCGAGCACCCGGCTGACAGCTGTCAGCCCGCCGACAGTGGCGAAGGATCGGTAGAGGCTCATGTTGGGGTCTCGGGTTGGCGCAACGCGGGAAGGGCGAGCCCTAGTCGAGGCCCACGGCGGCGGCAAGGCGGCATGGTGGCAACCGGTCCAACGGCGACCAGAGGATCAACATGATCCGTTCGGAACGAACGCGCCTGTCGTCGTCGCATCCATTTGCTATGGTCGGCCATTGCGACCCAGGACCAAATTCGCTTGCGCCTGACCAGAACAGACAATCGGCAGCCTGCCAGCACGCCGCTTCCCACGCCATTCGCCGATTGGTTCGCGGCGCGTGGCTGGCAGCCTCGTCCGCATCAATTGGCACTGGTGGAGGCGGCGGCCGCGCGCCGTTCAACCTTGCTCATTGCGCCAACGGGGGCGGGCAAGACACTGGCTGGATTCCTGCCCAGCCTGATCGACCTCGCGTCCCGTCCCGCGAACGAACCTCGACTGCATACGCTTTATGTCTCGCCGTTGAAGGCGCTGGCTGTTGACGTGCAACGCAATCTCTTGACCCCGGTCGAGGAGATGGGCCTTGCCGTGCGCATAGAAACCCGCACCGGCGATACGCCCGCCGGACGCCGCCAACGCCAACGTCTGATCCCGCCGGACATCCTGCTCACCACGCCCGAGCAGATCGCGCTGCTGATTTCGCATGCCGACGCTCCGCGCCTGTTCGGGAGCTTGAAAGCCATCATCCTCGACGAGTTGCATGCGCTGGTGCTGTCCAAGCGCGGCGACCTGCTTTCACTCGGCCTGCAACGATTGCTCGCGCTATCGCCCAACGCCATAGTCACCGGCCTTTCGGCGACGGTCGCGCGGCCATCCGAGTTGCAGGCGTACATCGTTCCGCAGCGGCCGGACGACGGCGTCACGCGGCTGGCTGATAAGGTGGTGCTGAAGGGCGGCGCCGCCCCGGTCATCCGCATCCTGGGCGCCAACGACGATATTCCGTGGGCGGGGCATTCGGCGCGCCACGCCTATGACGGCATTTATGACGAGATCGCGCGCCACCGGCTGACGCTGATTTTCGTCAACACCCGGTCCCAGGCCGAGATGGTGTTCCAGGCGCTCTGGCGCATGAACGAGGAGAACCATCCAATAGCGTTGCATCACGGCTCGCTCGATGTCGGCCAGCGCCGCAAAGTCGAAGCGGCGATGGCGGCGGGGCGGCTGCGCGCCGTGGTTGCGACGTCCACGCTCGACCTCGGCATTGACTGGGGCGATGTGGACCTGGTCATCCACGTTGGCGCGCCGAAAGGAGCGAGCCGGTTGGCGCAACGCATTGGGCGGTCGAACCACCGGCTGGACGAGCCGTCCCAGGCGATCCTGGTTCCCGCCAATCGTTTCGAGGCGATGGAATGTCAGGCCGCATTGGACGCCGCTGAAGTTGGCGCCCAGGATACGCCGCCGATCCGGCCGGGCGGTCTGGACGTGCTGGCGCAGCACGTCATGGGTACGGCCTGTTCCGGCCCGTTCTGGCCGGATGAGCTGTTCCACGAGGTGCGCAGAGCCTCGCCCTACGCGGCCCTGACGCGCGACCAGTTTGACCGCGTGATCGATTTCGTCTCAACCGGCGGCTATGCCCTGCGCGTTTACGACCGGTACGCCCGATTGAAGCTGATGGACGACGGCCGCCTGCGCATCGCCCATCCCAACCTCGCCCAGCAATACCGCCTCAACGTCGGCACCATCGTCGAGATGCCGATGCTTAAAGTTCGCATGATCGGCGCCAAGAGCCGCTTCATGCTCCATGGCAAATCAGGCCAGGCCGGCACGCCGATGGGCGGAAAATACCTCGGCGAGATCGAGGAGAGTTTCATCGAACAACTGGCCCCCGGTGATACCTTCGTGTTTGCCGGGCACGTGTTGCGCTTCGAGGCTCTGCGCGAGAGTGAGGCGTTTGTAACGCGTACGGAGGGGTTGGACGCCAAGGTGCCGGCCTACGCCGGCGGCAAATTCCCGCTCTCGACTTATCTGGCCGAGCGGGTGCGCGACATGCTGGCCAACCGCAAGGATTGGAAGCGCCTGCCGCAGCCGGTCGGCGATTGGCTGCTGATCCAGAAAAAGCGCTCGGTCATTCCGAGGGCAGATCAAGTGCTGGTGGAAACGTTCCCGCGTGGACACCGGCATTTCATGGTCTGCTATCCGTTTGAGGGGCGGCTGGCGCATCAGACGCTCGGCATGCTGCTGACGCGGCGTCTGGAGCGCGCGCGCGCCCGGCCGATGGGGTTTGTGGCCAGTGAATATTCGCTCGCGATATGGGGCCTTGAGGACATGAGCGCCATGATCGCGGATGGCCGTCTTGATCTCGGAGCATTGTTCGAGGAGGACATGCTCGGCGACGACCTCGACGCCTGGCTCGCCGCGTCGAACCTGATGCGCCGCACCTTCCGCTTCTGCGCCGTCATCGCCGGCCTGATCGAGCGGCGTTTTCCGGGCAAGGAGAAGTCCGGCCGCCAGGTCACTGTGTCGTCGGACCTCATCTACAACGTCTTGCGCGAACACGAACCCAACCACATCCTCCTCGAGGCCGCCTGGCAGGATGCGGCAACCGGCCTGTTGGACATTGGCCGGCTGGGGATGTTTCTGACCCGGGCAAAGGGGCACATTCTGCACAAGGCGCTGCCGCGGGTATCGCCGTTGGCCGTGCCGGTGCTGCTCGACATCGGCCGCGAATCCGTTCCCGGCGAGGCGGCCGAAAGCCTGTTGCGCGAGAGCGCGGAAGATCTGATCGCGGAGGCGATGCGAATTGGCTGAGGCGTTGGCTCTGGTTGACAGTTTTGACAGTTGGCGGATCGCGCTCGGCGGCGTCGCTCTGACGGCGGATTATTCCGGCGTGCTGATGATCGACGACGAGCTTACGTTGGTGGTCGCCGATCTGCATTTGGAAAAGGGCACCGCCCGGGCACGACACCGATCGTTCCTGCCGCCCTACGATACCCGCACCACGCTCGCCCGCCTGAAGCGCGCCATCGAGCGGTTGCGGCCCAGGCGCGTGATCGCGCTCGGCGATAGTTTTCACGATGTGGGCGGATGCGAACGGCTGAATCCGGATGATCGTACGACGCTGCTCGGCCTGCAACGGGGGCGGGATTGGCTCTGGATCGCCGGCAATCACGACCCGGTCTTGCCCGCGGAGTTGGGCGGCGAGCGCTGCCAATCGCAATCAATCAGCAAGCTGACTTTGCAGCATGAGCCGACGCTGTCGGGTCGCCACGAGATCGCCGGACATCTCCATCCCTGCGCTCGCGTCGCCCGAGGCGGCCACATACAGCGCCGGCCGTGCTTCGTCGCCAGTGATGAACGGCTCCTGCTGCCAGCGTTCGGCGCCTACACCGGTGGCCTGAACGTGCTCGATCCGGCGATAGCGGATTTGTTTGGCGCCGAGCTGGCGGTCGCTGTTCTTGGACGGAGCGGCGTCTATCCGGTTGCGACGCATCAACTAAGATCCGACGCGTAGGGCGCAATAGGCGCTTTTTTTCTTCGCGCCGTATTGCGCCACCGGGGGTCGTCACAACCGCTTGCGTGCGCAATGTCCCGCTGCGGCGCAATACGGCGAAAAGGCCTATTGCGCCCTACGGCCCGACATCAATTTCGCCGGAACAGCATGGTCGCCAGGAACCCAAAGGTCAGCGCCATCGCAACCGACAATAATCCGTACCAGAACGGATACCCCATCGCGAAGTTGTAAACCGCGCTCTCAAAACCCTGGCGCTTCAGGTCGAGCTTGGTCTTGTAGGGCGAGCCGAGCAGTTCGCCTTTGCGGAACAGGTAAATCCAGGCGTTGAATTCGCCGACCGGAGCGTTGGCGGGAAGGTCAACCGAGGCGCGGAACAGACTGCGGCCGATGAAGGCAACCCCAGACGGATCCTCGCGATAGAGGCTCTGCTGCGACTTTACCCGCAGCACGGCGTCGCGGAAGTCACCGGCTTCCTTGGCGCCGGCCGTGGTCTCGGGGACGATGCGCAGATTGTCAAAGCCGATGCCGAGCTGCAACAACAGCGGCTTCGGCGCGATGTCGGCGACAGGCCTTGTCGCCAGCACCGTGTAATAGCTTGGCACGTTCTTGAATGTGAAGGAGCTGGTGTTGACCCACAGCCCCGCCACATTGGCCTTGTGGCGCGCCATCAGAGTCTCGTTCGGCCCGGCGATCACCACGGCGATGTCGTAGAGGCCTTCATCGGCCGAGGTTTGACGCGAATTCTCAATGGTGCCGAAGATGACGACGCGCGTGCCGGAGAAATTGCCGCCAATCGGAACTTCACGCGTCGACACGTCCGCTTCGATCGTTTCACGGGGGAAATTGGAGAGCACCTGGGCAAACGACGGCGACGTCAGAACCATGATCAACAGTGCAACAAATATCCGTATCATCGTCACCCCCCCGCCAATGCTGGGGCCAGGGAATAGAGTTCGCCTGGTGGCAAGATGAGTCCGATGGCAAGGCGAATTGCGACCGCCAAGACGATGGCGGCCAGCATGGCGCGCAGCTGTTCGCCCTTCAGGTTCTGACCGGCGCGCACGCCAAGCTGCGCCCCGACCACGCCGCCGATCACCAGCAGGAACGCCAGCACCGCGTCCACGGACTGGTTCTGCCAGGCCTGCATGATGGTGGTGTAGGCGGCCACGAATATGGTCTGGAACAGCGAGGTGCCGATCACCACGTTGGTCGGCACGCGCAACAGGTAGATCAGCGCCGGCACCACCACGAAGCCGCCGCCCACGCCCATGATGGCCGACAGGAAGCCGACGAAGATCCCCAGCATCGCGGGTGGTATGGCGCTCACATACAATTTGGACCGATGGAAGCGCTGCTTGAAGGGCAGCTTGTCCAGCCAGCTGTGCCCCTCGTGGATCGGCCCGGCGGGCTTGCCGCTGCGGGTTTTCAAAATGGCGTTGAGGCTTTCCACCAGCATCAGCGAACCGATGACGCCAAGCATGAGCACGTAGGTCAGTGAAATGAACAGATCGACCTGCCCCTTGCGCTTCAGCCAGGCCACCACGAACACGCCGACTGTTGCGCCGACTAGCCCCCCCGACAGCAGCACCGTGCCGAGTTTGAAATCCACATTGCCGCGCCGCCACTGCGCCAAAGCGCCCGATACCGACGAGGCAACCACCTGGTTGGAACCGGTCGCCACCGCCACTGTCGAAGGCACCCCGAGGAAGATCAGCAGCGGCGTGATGAGGAAACCTCCGCCCACGCCGAACAGGCCGGACAGGAAGCCGACCGCGGCGCCGATCGTCACGATCAGCAACAGGTCGACCGACAGTTCGGCAATCGGCAGATAGACAGGAAGAAACGTCTCCATTCCGTCGGCTCTCGGCGTTTGAGCGAGCGGGGGATTGTGTGTCAATTGGCGGGTGGGCGTTGGATCCAGTCCAAGCCATTCGGCCATAGACCCCCATGTGACGAAAAGGTCAATGCGACTCTCTTTGCTGGCGCCGGGCGACACGCGTAACCGCGCGCCGGCCGCCCGGCGCGGAGCGCTGTCTACTCTTCTCCCCCTTCTTCAGGGGGAGAAGATGTCGCCCAAGCCGAAGGCGAGGAAAGAGCGACAGATGAGGGGCAGCCGCTTGCTCCGTACACGTGGAGAAAGGGTCCGCTCACCCCGCGGCCCCTCACCGACCGCGTGGCTCTTGCGCTGAAACGCGCTGCGAGACGCGGTCTGCTCTCCCCGTAAGTACCGGAAGAGGAGTATCCTACCCAGCCAAGCCCTTCAGCTTCGCCGTCAGCGCGGCGTCGATCTCGCCAGTCGCCGGCAGTCCGGAGCGCTCCTGGAACATCTTAATGGCCTCGTGGGTCTGGCCCGTGAGCGTGCCGTCGAGGGTGCCGGGATCGTAGCCGAGCTGCGAGAGCATCTTCTGTACCGTGCCGATGTCGTTGGCCGCCGGTTTGCCAATTGCCGGCGCCGCTTCGCCAAGGCTCACGCCCATCGCATCAACAGTGTTCGCCTTGCGATCTTGCGGCTTGGCGCGCCAGGCCTTCACTTCGGCGTCGATCTCGGTGGCCTTGCCCGGCGTCAGTGTTTTGCGAGTGGCGTCGCGCTGCTTGCCGGCTTCGGCGTCGCCGCGGGCTGCCGCGATCGAGAACCACTTGAAGGCCATGCCGGCGTCCTTGGCCACGCCAAGGCCGTTGGCCTTCAACACCGCAAGGTTGTATTGGCTGTCCTTCAGACCAAAACTGGAGGCCTGTTCAAACCACTTGGCGGCCTCGACATAATCAGGCGCGCCGCCCGCTTGCGCGGTATAAAGAACGGCCAAGTTGTGCATAGCTTGCACGTTGCCGTGGTTGGCGCTGGCGCGGTACCAGTCCATGGCGCGCGGCAGATCGGCGGCGATGCCGTCGCCTTTTTCGTGCATGACGCCAAGCTTGAACTCTGCCAGCGCCGAACCCGCCTTGGCGGATTGTTCGAACCAATGGGCGGCTTTGGCCGGATCGCGGGCTACGCCCGTGCCCTTCTGATAGCGGTCGCCGATCTGGTAGGCCGCCACCGGGTCGCCCGCGAGGGCAGCCGTGCGCAGCGACAAGGGCGCGATGGTCGCGGGAAGGGCAGCGGAAGCTGGCATGCTGGACGCCATGCTCGCGGTTTCGACGATTGCGTCCGCCACCTTATCGAAGCCGTTGGAGCCATTGACATCTGCGAGCGTGCTTGCGTTCGCCGCTGCCGGATCGTCAAGCGTCAAGGCTGACGATTTGTCGGCCGGTTTTGGCGCCGCCACAGCTGGGGCGGTAGTGGGCGCCGCAGCCAGCGGTTTCGGTTTGGCCGCGTTGGCCGGCGCGCCGTCGGGAAGATCGGCCGGCATATCCGGAACGATGCTCTGCTCGATGCTAACTCTCTGCACCGGCTTACGCATCACCTTGGCGTAGATCATCCCCAGGCTGACAGCGGTCAGAACCAGCATCGCCACCAGCCCCAACGGCGAACGCAACAGGCCAAAAATGCCGGACGTGCTGGCGGCCGGACCCGTTGCAACCAGATTGCGGAGTTCGGCAGCCGTCGAACGGGGCGCCTCTGGAGCCATGGCAGGACCTGCCGGGGCGACATGTGGCGCAGCGGCCATTGGCTGCGAAACGGCCATGGCGGCGCGGCGGGCCGAGGCTATCAGATCTTCGCGCGACAGCGCCGCCGCCGGTATGGAGGACAGCTGTTCGGGGAGACGGCCGGCCAAGTTTTCCGCCGCCGCCGAATGAACAATGCGCGGACCGGCATGGGGGGCCACTGCGACCGGCGCGGGCATCTCTGCGGGCTCGCCAGGCGCCAGTTCCTCGCCGGCCTCCATGGCGTCGATGCGGTGATGCAGGTTCTGCACCAGGTCGCGGATCGATTCGAGCGCGCCATGCGACCGCGTGTCGGTCTCGCGCTGTTCGACGGCGCGCGACAGCAACAGATTCTGAACGATGGCGAGCTTCTCGGCCAGTTCCGGACTTTCGCCCTTCTGGGCCAACGCGGCGATCACATGCTCTTGGGTCCGCTCGGCCGATTGTTCCGCGAGTTGCGGGAGTTCCTGGCGCAAGGTCAGGATGGCCTCGTTGAGGTGCCCAAGCGTGTCGCTCATCGGCCCGATCTGGGCAGCGCTCTGCGACAGTGCGCTGACATTGGCCGAGACGACGCCAATGGCTTCGGACACCTTGTCGTGCTCGGTCATCAGTCGTTCGAGATCGCTGCGCAAGGCTGCGACATGAGCGGTAACGGCGGCGATGGCGGGACTGTCGGCCGCCTGAGCCAGGGCGTGATCGATTTTCCTTTCGGTCTGGGCGATGCGCTCGGCGAGGTCGCCGATGGATTTGTCGACGGCCAACGAGGCCTCAATGACGGGGCTGGCCGCCAGCGGGGCCGGCGGCGCTGCGGCCCGGATGGCTGATTTGGCGGCAGGCGCGGGACGTTCGGGAACACGCACGGGTTTTGGCGCATAGGCCTCGGCCAGCGCCGACATGTCGAGGAAGTCATTGTCGTCGTCAGGCGCGACGGGCTCGAGCTGCTTCAGGCGCGGCGGCAGCAGGGCGCGCGCGGCGGCCGGAGCGACTGGCTTGCGCGAGGCCTCGGCATAGGACTGGGCGACCGAGGCATAAATGGCGTCCAACGAGGATGCGGCCGTCGTGGCCTTTGTCGTAGATGGTTTTTCGGCGGCTGCTGGGATCGTTGCCACGTTGCCACTTTCACGAAACGGCGCCCGCGGCGTCAGCTTCGGCGCGATCTCGACACGGCGGTCTTCGAGCGCAAACACCGGTTTGGTGGCGGCGGCCGAGGCCCGGGTCACGTGTTCGCGCGGCGGCTCGATGGGGGGTGGCGCGGGCGTCTCAGCAGTGGGCTGGCGCTCCGTCAGCAGGTTCAATCGTGCGCGAAGGTCGGCCAGCGCATTGCCCTGGCGCTGGTCGCTCTGGGAAATCTCGTTGGCGATCGATTGCAACAGGGCGGCAATCGGAGCCTGGTCGTCGCTATAGGCGGGCGCCAAGGGCAGCCGTTCGGGCGGGGCTAAGCGCTTCTGGCGGTCTTGCTGCTCTGCTCCTGAGTTTTTGGTCGTGGTCATGCGCGTCCCCTTGCCGGCTGTTGGCGCTCTTGGCGCTGAGGTCCTGACGCGGAGACGATTCGCAGACCGTTAACCCAAAGGTGTCAGCCGGACGTAAACAGAGGGTTAATTGGGGCAAGCGGCGCGAGCGCCGCTACCTCCTGGCGAAGGTGAAATCCCCGGAAACACCTCAAAAAATCCATGTGATTTCGGGTAAAACGACGGTAGAATTCATGCAAATCGGACGCACCGCCGAGCCAAACTGAGCCGCAAGACCTCGCCCCACGAAGCGACCGGCCAGCACGCCCTCTATTGGGCTCCCAATGCTCCCCTAAGACCTTGGACCGCGACATGACGGCACGACCTGATCCTCGACCCTCCCCCCTGTCGCGCGAGGACTTCGTCGCTCGGTTTGGCGGCGTCTACGAACACTCACCTTGGGTGGCCGAGGGCGTTCTTGCCGATGGCCTTGGATCAGGAAGCGACGCGCCCGACGCACTTGGCGCGCGCATGGCAGCCATCGTCGAGGCGGCCGGCCATGAGCGCCAGCTGGCCCTGTTGCGCGCCCATCCAGAACTCGCGGGCAAACTCGCCATTGCCCGCGACCTCACCGCGGACTCGCGCATAGAGCAGGCGTCTGCGAGGCTCGATCAGTGCACACTGCAAGAGTTCGCGCGTTTTCAAGAATTGAATGCAGCGTACAACGCCTGGTTCGGTTTCCCGTTCATCATCGCCGTGCGTGGCCTGCAGCGCGCCGACATTCTGGCCGCCTTCGAGCGCCGCATTGGCAACGACAAGGCGGCGGAATTCCGCGAGGCGCTGGACCAGGTGCACAAAATCGCACGGTTGCGGCTGGCGGCGATGGCGCCCTGACAAGCAAACGGGCGGCCCCTTGACAGGCCGCCCGGTACAAGGCTCGGATCCCGATTTTTCGGTCCAACCCTCTGCAAGCTCTAGAAGATGTCGTAGCGCAGACCGACGCGGATTTCGTTGGCGTAGAGGTCGCTGGTGGCCGGATCGGTGTTGCTCATCACGACGCCCTTGTTGATGAGATCGCCGGTATGAGCCTTGCCAATATCGATCAGGCGGTAACCGGCGTCGAGGCTGAAGCCGCGGTCCAACTCACGGGTGAAACCGGCCATCAGGGCCCAGGCGAAGTTTGACTGGTTGGCGTCCTGAATGCCCGTGATACAACCGCAAACGTCCGTAGCCGAACCATTGTGCGCGCGGTTCGACGACCAGCCGAGGCCGACGCCGAGATAGGGGTTGAAGCCGGCGCGGCCCGAGAAATCGTAGTAGAGGTTGGCCAGTACGACATTGCTGTTGATGCTGAAATCACGCGTGCCGGTCAGCGCCTTATCACCGGGCACTGTCAGGTAGCCATGAGCGGTCGCATCATTGCGGTGCTCGATGGTGAGGTCGGCGCGCCAGTTGGGCGACAGGTACATGCCGAAACCACCGCCGTAGACCCAGCTCTTGCCGACGCTCGTGTCGGTGAGAGCGAGGCCGGCTTCCGACATGGAGGGCGAACGATACCACGCATACGACGCATCGCCGCGCAGATAGAAGCGGGCGTTGCTGGCGACGTCGCCTGATTCAGCGCTTTCGTGCATGTCGCCAAGGTCGGCAGCCACGGCCGGGAGCGAGCCGGCGGCCAGCATCGCCAGGCCCAGCAGGGAGGCGCGAAGAGTGAGCATGGGATAGGTCCTTTTCAAGCTGCCGGATCGCCAAGACCCGGCTGGGTCGACGCACGCCAATGCGTGCTTGCTTGAGAAGGACTTTGCGCCCGGCGGCTTAAAATTCGCTTAAGACGCGTGCCGATTTGACGCGGAAGACTTACCCACCCAATCTTTGGTCTGACTATCGCCGATGCGGTCTTGGGCCGCTTTCATTGCGCAGGGGCGACCCCTGGGGCGCCCGCTCACGGCCCGGGATTGGGCACGAAGGCGGCCCCCGGGGCGCACGTCGTCTACCTGGGCGACGGGGTCGCCGGGACGGTCGAGGCGAACCCGCAGGCGGCCGCCGTGCGCCTGGAGGAGGCGTACAAGCTCGCCGCGAAGGCGGTCACGGTCCACGCCGTCGCGCTCGGCAGCAGCTTCGAGTCCGGGGTGCTGGCGAAGCTCGCGTCGCTCGGCGGCGGGTCGAGCCGGCGCGTCTCCGGCGACCAGACGCCGACCAAGGTCGCGCTCGACATCCTGGGCGAGGTCACCCGGCCGCCGGTGCGCAACGTCAAGGTCGCGTTCACCGGGCTGAAGACGGCGCGGGTCTACCCCGAGGTGCTGCCGAACCTGACCCCCGGCACGCAACGGGTGCTGCTCGGCCGCTACCTGCCGGAGGGCACCGACCAGAAGGGCGAGGTGATCGTCACCGGGACGCAGGCCGG
>JANMVX010000035.1:0-1887 GCA_031393505.1 Hyphomicrobiaceae bacterium
CTGGGTATTGGCGGCCCGCTGTACATCGGCTTCGACACGCATGCGCTGTCGCAACCGGCGTTTGAAAGCGCAGTGGAGGTGCTGGCTGCCAACGGGGTGGTAACAATGGTTTCGGCCGGTGGCGAATACACGCCAACGCCGGCGATCTCGCATGCGATCCTCGGCTACAACCGTGGGCGCACGTCAGGCTTGGCCGACGGCATTGTGATCACGCCGTCGCATAACCCGCCGGACAACGGCGGCTTCAAATACAACCCGCCGAACGGCGGCCCGGCGGACACCCGTGTCACCGGCTGGATTCAAAACCGCGCCAATGCATTGCTTGAAAGTGGTCTGAAAGACGTCAAGCGCACGGCTCTGACGCAGGCGCGCAAGGCCGCGACAACACACGCGCATGATTATCTCAACGCCTATGTCACCGACCTCGGCAACATCGTCGACTTCGACGCGATCCGGGGTTCCGGCATCCATCTGGGAGTGGACCCGCTCGGCGGCGCCGGTGTGCATTACTGGGCGCCGATCGCAGAACGCTACAAGCTCGACCTGACGGTGGTCAACGAGCAAGTCGATCCGAAATTTGGCTTCATGACCGTGGACTGGGACGGCCAGATCCGCATGGATCCGTCGTCGCCATATGCCATGCAGCGGCTGATCAGCCTGAAGGACAAGTACGACGTCGCGTTTGCCTGCGATACCGACCATGACCGCCACGGCATCGTTACCCGCAGCAATGGTTTGATGGAGCCCAATCACTACCTGTCGGTGCTGATCGATTATCTGTTCCAGCACCGACCGCAATGGAGTCGGCAGGCGGCGATCGGCAAGACCGTCGTTAGCACGTCAATGATCGATCGGGTGGTCAAACGGCTGGGTCGCAAGCTTTACGAAGTGCCGGTCGGCTTTAAATGGTTTGTCGACGGCCTGTATGGCGGCTCACTCGGTTTCGGCGGTGAGGAAAGCGCCGGCGCGTCGTTTCTGCGCATGGACGGCGGCGTGTGGACCACTGACAAGGACGGCATCGTTGCGGCCTTGTTGTCGGCGGAAATCACCGCGCACCGCGGTCGTGATCCTGGCGCGCTGTATCACGACTTGGTTGACGAGTTGGGCGAAGCGGTGGCCGATCGCGTGGAAGCACCGGCAACCGCCGAACAAAAAGCCGCGCTCGCAAAACTTTCGCCCAAGCAAGTGCAGAGCACCGAGTTGGCGGGCGAGAAGATCGACTGCGTGCTCGATCACGCACCGGGCAACCAGGCGCCGATCGGCGGTATCAAGGTAAGCGCCGCCAGTGGCTGGTTCGCCGCGCGTCCGTCGGGCACCGAGGACATCTACAAGATTTATGCGGAGAGCTTCAAAGATAAACAGCACCTGCGTTTAATCCTGCAACAGGCGCAGAAGATGGTGGATGCCGCGCTCGCACTGCATTGACGCATGGCGTGACCGCCGCAATTAGGATTGACCATGGCAAACGAGTTAGACCAGCAATGCATCAACACCCTGCGCTTTCTGTCGGTGGACATGGTGCAGAAAGCGGACAGTGGCCATCCGGGGCTGCCTCTTGGCGCCGCGCCGATGGCCTATGCGCTGTGGGCGCGGCACCTCAAGCACAATCCGCGCAATCCGGGCTGGGTTGATCGCGATCGCTTCGTGTTGTCGGCGGGGCACGGCTCGGCGCTGCTGTACAGCCTGCTGTTTGTGACTGGCTACGACCTTTCGCTGGACGACATCAAGCAATTCCGCCAGTGGGGCAGCAAGGCGCCGGGGCATCCGGAACGGGGACTTACGCCGGGTGTCGAAGTCACCACCGGCCCGCTCGGGCAGGGCATGGCCAACGCGGTGGGTATGGCAATGGCCGAAGCGCAACTGGCCGCCCGTTACAACCAGGGCGGG
>JANMVX010000040.1:0-18312 GCA_031393505.1 Hyphomicrobiaceae bacterium
CTCGTGAGTCGCCCTCTAACGACTTGCACCGCTGCACGAGGGCGACTCACGAGTCGCCCCTACACCACGATCAATCATCACTTAAACTAGGACGTTATGACGGTCATATCTCATACGCTGCCCCCCATCATCAGCATCGCCGGCTGGAAGAATTCTGGGAAAACAACGCTCACGGAGCGGTTGATCGCCGAGCTGACGCGGCGTGGGCTGAGGGTCGCTTCGGTCAAGCACGCTCACCACAACTTCGACATTGATCATCCGGGGACGGACAGCGCGCGCCACCGGGTGGCCGGCGCGCGCGAGGTGGCGATCATTTCGGACAACCGCGTCGCACATATCCGTGAGCTGCAAGGCGCGCCAGAACCCACGCTGGCTGAGATCGTCGCGCGCTTTGCGCCCTGCGATCTGGTGATCGCCGAAGGCTACAAGACGGCGGCCGTCGCCAAAATCGAGGTGCGCCGGCTGGAGGCGCGCAAGCAAGAGCCGTTGGCGGCCAATGATCCGCAAGTGATCGCCATCGCTGCCGATCATCCGGTGGCGGACGACCATTTGCCAGTATTCCGGCTCGATGATGTCGCCGCCATCGCTGACTTCGTCATGGCCTGGCGGGGCCAGCTATTGTGAGCCGCTTCGAGGCCTACGGCTGGCTGCGACGCCGCGCCGAAGACGTCATGCTCGCCTTCGCGCTGCTGACACGGTTGCCCCTCCCACGACTGGCCATCCGGCCAGACGTGCCGCTGGCGGACTACCTTTGGGCCTTTCCCATCGTCGGCTTTGTCGTAGGGCACATCGCAGCGGTGGTCTACCTGCTGGCGCGCGAGGAAGCGGCGCTGGGAGCAAGTCTTGCGGCCCTGCTCGCCCTCGCCGCCTCGCTGTTGGCCACCGGCGCGCTGCATGAGGACGGCCTTGCCGATTTCGCCGACGGGATCGGCGGCGGGCAAACGCGCGAGCGAAAACTGGCCATCATGCGCGACAGCTCCATCGGAACCTTTGGCGCGGTTGCGCTGTTCCTGGTGGTGGCCCTGCGCTGGTCGACTCTGGCCGCGATCCCCGATCTGCATGCCGCGGCCGGCTGCCTGGTGCTGGCGCATACGCTCTCGCGCGGCTTTCTGGCGATCATCCCGGAATATTGGCGGCCAGCGCGTTCTGACGGTCTGGCCGCGACCGCCATCAAAGGCAACCTGACAAGCGCCTTGACGGCCATCGGCCTCTCCATTGCGGTGGCGCTGCTGCTCGATGCCGGACCGGTCGGGATCGGCGCGCTGATCGCAGCGCCTGTCGCCATTGTCGTCGTCGCCGCGATCGCTTCACGTCATCTCGGAGGCTACACTGGCGATGTCTTTGGCGCGGCTCAGCAATGCGCCGAAGCCCTGGTGCTACTGGTCACACTCAGCGTCCTTAGCCATTAACCTCAATTTTCTGCTAACATGGCGTTCACCCTGTTGCACTGCTCATATGGTCGGAGATGGGCGTTTTTCCGGGGTATCCCTTGCGTATTGTCTCCAAAGCTCGCGACCTGAGACGGTTCGCGATCGCCATTCCTGCGGCGCTCATCGCACTTGCCCTGGCCTGGTTCGGCATCGCAGAGATGACCGCCCAGCGGCTGCGAAACGCGCGCGGGCCGAGCGAACTCAGCCAGCGGACGGCGTTGAAAAAGCAGGTGCGCGCACTCTTCACGGCAGACGATTTTGCCGGACTTGAAACGCTGTCGGCGAGTTTTCGCGACGGCTCGCAGCGCACATCGAGCGGCATCTGGAAATTGACGGTTTTCTATGGCGCCTTCCAGGATATGGCCGCCGAGATCTCGCGAGACGACGCTGAAAGTTGGGACGAGCTGTCGGGCGGCATCGTGCACTGGCAGCAACTCTACAAGTCGTCACCCGCCGCCATCGTCGCCGACGCGGTGGCCTTGAAGGCGCACGCCTGGACCTTGCGACCGCGCCACTTCGTGCTCGACGCTTCGACCGGCGAGAACCGTTTTATTCGCACCTTACGACTCGCCGCCGAATTGCTCGATCACAGCAAGGATGTCGCCGCAGCCGATCCCCATTTCTACGCCGTGCGGTCCGATCTCGCGGCAGCTCTCGACGAAAGTCCCGGCCCGTTCATGGAGCGGATCAACGAAGGGCTCGACAAGGCGCCGGACTACTATCCGGTCTACTTCGCCGGCCTCAACTTTTTCGCCGATGCCAATGCCGCCGAGCGCGCCGACGTCGCTCAACGCATCGAAGCCTTCGCCAATACGGCGGCGCAGCGCTTTTCTGGCGCAGACAAGGAGGCGATCTACGCCCGCCTCTACTGGCATGCGTATTCGGCCGTCTATGGCGACGACCTGTTCGCCAAATCACAGGTGGATTGGCCGCGCATGCGCAGCGGCATCGACGCCGTGCTGACGCGCTATCCCGACGCCTGGAACCGCAACAACTTTGCCTATCTGGCCTGCCTGCAGAAGGACGAGGCAGAGACCAAGCGCCTGCTGGCGGGGGTCACCGAGCCGATCCTATCGGTATGGAAGGCCAAGGCGATTTTCAACGGTTGCCAGCACTGGGCGAAGAGCGCAGTGGCAGAGGCCAAATAGCCCGCCTTACGCTCGCGCCAACTCGCGAGGCTGAGACCCCAAGGCACGGAACAGCGGATGATCGCGCCAGAAGCGCGCGATCGACGGCTCGATGGCCGCGACGTTCCCGGTGGTCAGCGCCAGTACCTCCTGCCCCGCTCGCGGCGATGCGCCGAAATAATGCGGGTGGCGGTGCAGATAATCTTCCAGACTGTCGGCGACAATCTCGGGTTGGCTGAGCAGCCGCGTGAATGGCGGTAAGTAGAGCCGGAACAGATGCTCAATCAGCGGGTAATGCGTGCACCCCAGGATGGCGCGATGCGGCGGATGCCCGCCGTTGGCGCTCAGCAGTTCGGCGACATAGCTTTCCACCATCTTGGACAGTTCGGCTTCTGGCGCGCCGTCTTCGATGGCGCCCGCCAGATCCGGGCAGGCCTGCTGCAACACCGTAACCTTTGGGCAGCGCTTGCGGATTTCCTCGTAGAACACGCCCGACGAGATCGTCCGGCGCGTCCCGAACACGGCGATGGTGTCGGTATTGTTCTTTTGCGGATACTGCGGCGCGGTCACGGACCAGGGCGTCTGGGTCGCGGCCTCCACGGTCGGCGCGATCACGCCGATGACATTGCGGCCTTTCCAGCCGCTCGACGGTAGCCACTCTCGCTGTATGGCCCGCCCGGCGATCGCGGTCGCGGTATTGCAGGCCAGCATGACCAGCGTGCAGCCAAGCCCAAACAGCGAATCCACGCCCTTGGCGCTCAGCGCGACGATCTCGTCCGACGGCCGGTTACCGTAGGGCGCATTGGCGTGGTCGCCCAGATAGATGAAGCCGGCCGCAGGAAACCGCAGCGTCAGCGCGCGCAAAATGGTGAGGCCGCCATGGCCGCTGTCGAAGAGCCCAATCATGCCGGGACCATAGCGCCAGATTTCGCCGAATGTCAGGCCGTACGGTTAAATATTCCGTGCTTGACCTACTCCGCCGCTTCCAACTTGCGCTTGCGGCCAGCGACGGCCGCGTCGGCTTCGATACTCTTGAGGTCATCAAGCCCCGGCATGGCCACCATGCTGTAGCCACAGTCGACGAAGTGCGTTTCGCCGGTGACGGCGCCGGACAGGTCGGAGAGCAAATACAGCGCCGAGCCGCCAACCTCATCCAAGGTCGGCGTGCGGCGCAGGGGGGCGTGATCGCCCTGGAAATTGAAGATGGCGCGCGCGTCCGACACGCCGGCGCCGGCGAGCGTGCGCATCGGGCCAGCCGACAGTGCGTTGACGCGGATGCCCTGCGGGCCGTAGTCGGCCGCGAGGTAGCGTACGCTGGCCTCCAGTGCCGCCTTGGCCACGCCCATGACGTTGTAGCTCGGCACGACGCGCGTGGAACCGCCATAGGTGAGCGTGATCATCGAGCCGCCCTTGGGCATCAGCGCGGCGGCGCGTTTGGCGACTTCGGTGAACGAGAAGCACGAAATCGTCATGGTATTCAGGAAGTTGGCGCGCGAGGTCTCGGCGTATTTGCCGCGCAGTTCGTTGCGGTCCGAGAAGGCCAGCGCGTGCACCACGAAGTCGAGCCCGCCCCAGGTCTTCTCGATCGCGGCGAACACCTTGTCGACCGAGGCCAGGTCGGACACGTCGCAATCCTCGATGATCTCAGCGTTGACCGATTTTGCCAGTGGAATGGTGCGTCGCCCGAAGGCGTCGCCCTGGTAGGTGAAGGCGAGTTTCGCCCCCTGTCCCGCCAACACGCGCGCGATGCCCCAGGCGATTGAGCGGTCATTGGCGACGCCCATGACGAGGCCACGCTTGCCGGCCATCAGCGGCGCCGGCACGGCTATGTCCTTCGATGTCATTGTCCACGTCTCCCTGCTCTTGAATTCATGCCACTTGACCGGCCGGTTCATGTGTCTCGCCGCTTGTGGAGCCGGCGCGCACCCGGCCTAACAGTTGTATCGCTTGAACACGAGCGTCGCATTCGTGCCGCCGAACCCGAAACTGTTCGACATGACATATTCCAGCTTGGCGCCGTCCTGCCGCTCGCGGGCGATGGGCAGGTCGGCGAAAGCTGGGTCGATTTCGGCGATATTGGCGGATTCGCAGACAAATCCGTTCTTCATCATGAGAAGAGAGTAAATGGCTTCCTGCACGCCAGCCGCGCCGAGCGAATGGCCAGTAAGCGATTTGGTGGCGGAAATGGCCGGGACACGCTTTCCGAAGACCGTGCGGATGGCTTCGACTTCCTTCAAGTCGCCAATCGGCGTCGCCGTGGCGTGCGGATTGATGTAGTCGATTTTCTCGATCCGCTTGCCGTCAAAGCCGTTGAGCGAATTGTTCATGCAGCGCGCCGCGCCCTCGCCCGAAGGAGCCACCATGTCGTGGCCATCGGACGTCGCGCCATAGCCGACGATCTCCGCGAGAATGCGCGCGCCGCGCGCCTTGGCGTGCTCCAGCTCTTCCAGCACGAGCACGCCCGCGCCGCCCGCGATGACGAAGCCGTCGCGGTCCTTGTCATAGGCGCGCGAGGCTTTGGTCGGCGTGTCGTTGAATTTTGACG
Organism: Hyphomicrobiaceae bacterium; assembly: GCA_031393505.1. Lineage (GTDB taxonomy): Bacteria > Pseudomonadota > Alphaproteobacteria > Rhizobiales > Hyphomicrobiaceae > JANYHF01. Next base: position 5,103 of record JANMVX010000040.1, read on the forward strand.
ACATGGCCTGCATGCTATCGAACAGGACGGACAAGGTCCAATCCAGCTCCTCCGAGCCGCCGGCGAACATCACGTCCTGCTTGCCCCACTGGATCTGTTCGGTGGAATTGCCGATGCAATGCGAGGACGTGGCGCAGGCGGATGAAATTGAATAGTTCACGCCCTTGATGTGGAACGGGGTCGCCAGCGTGGCGGACGCCGTCGAGGACATGCACTTGGGCACTTCGAACGGGCCGACCTTCTTTGCGCCCTTTTCGCGCGTGGTGTCAGCCGCCCAGACCTGCGCCTTGGTCGAAGGTCCGCCAGAACCCATGATGATGCCGGTGCGCTCGTTCGAGACGTCCTTGGCCTCCAGGCCAGAGTCGCGGATGGCCTGCTCCATGGCGATGTAGTTGTAGGCCGAGCCCGCGCCCATAAAACGCTTTGCCTTGCGGTCGACCATGCTTTCCCAATCGATTTTTGGCTCGCCGTGCACATGGCAGCGGAAACCCAGTTCCGCATAGCGATCAGCGCGCACAATTCCGCTCTTGGCCTCGCGCAAGGACGCGGTCACCTCAGCCGTGTTGTTGCCGATGCTCGAGACGATGCCCATTCCGGTGACGACGACGCGTCGCATAATATGTTCCTTCGCAGCAATTTTGGTCGTGTGGGCCAAGAATTTTAGCCCATTCAGATCATTCCGGGTGTCATCCTCGGGCTTGTCCCGAGGATCCATCGTCCCACACGCTCCAGCGCCAGTTGTGACATGGATCCTCGGGACAAGCCCGAGGACGACACCTGAGAGCGAGTTAGGCCACTTCCGGCTTCAACAGCACGCGCAGATCCTTGGCGGTATAGATCACTTCGCCGTCCGCGATCAGCTGGCCGTCGGACTCGGCGAGTTTCAGTTTGCGTGCGATCACGCGCTTGATGTCGATGACATATTTGACGTGCTTCACGTCCGGCGTCACTTCCTTCATGAACTTGACCTCGCCCACGCCCGAGGCCCGTCCCGCGCCCGGCAGGCCCTGCCAGCCGAGGAAGAAACCGGTCAGCTGCCACAGCGCATCCAGGCCCAGACAGCCCGGCATGACGGGATCGCCCTTGAAATGGCAGGCAAAATACCAGTGCTCGGGCTTCACGGCGTATTCCGCCACGATCTGCCCCTTGCCGTGCTCGCCGCCGGTATCCGAAATGTGCGAGATCGAATCGAACATCAGCATGGGTGGCAGCGGCAATTGGGCGTTGCCCTTGCCGAACAGCTCTCCACGCCCGCAACGGAGCAGGTCTTCGTAGCTGAAACTGTTCTTGCGTTCGGCCATGGCGCTCGGGCTTTCCTCAAATCTGTCCCAATAACCAATGCGTCGTAGCACAGTCGCATGGCGGCAAAAAGGGATTGGCGCGCCGTCAACAGCCATGTCCTGGGCCGAACCGTCGCGGCCGTACGCGCCATTTGGCCAGGGCGCACGCGCGTGTTGTCGCGATCCCGGTGTTTCGGCTACAGTGCCGCGTCATTTGGTTCCGCAGTTTGCCAAGGCTCTCCATGTCGCGCCTTCCAATGCCGGTCCGGGATCGCTTGCGATCGGCCGGATTGCGTCCCACCCGCCAACGCCAGGCGCTGGGCGAACTGCTGTTCGCGGGCGGCGACCGCCACGTCTCGGCCGAGGCGCTGCACGTCGAGGCGCGCCGCGCTGGCATCGCAGTCTCGGTGGCGACGGTCTACAACACGCTGCACCAGTTCACCGAGGCGGGGCTGCTGCGCGAGGTTGTGGTCGATGGATCGCGCACGCAATTCGACACGAACACCAGCAACCATCACCACTTCCTGTTCGAGGATGGCTCGCTGGTCGACATCCCCGCCGGGGATTTCACCGTGACTGGGATGCCGGACGTCCCCAAGGGTACGCGCGTGATTCGAATGGATATCCTGGTCCGGCTGGCGCGGACGGTGGATTAACGACTTTGCCGCATACTGGACAAAGGGTGTGTGCGACATCACATATCCGTCATCGGCCCGTCGGAGAGCAGTGCAAGGCTCGGCCCCGACGGTCCGGCCGTGCGTCGCGACCCCCAACAGCAGAGGCCCCCTTCATGGCAACCACCACCGAGCGGACTGCGATCATCCTTCCCAGTCTCGCGGCCGATCAGAAGGCCATCGCGCGCATCGAAGCCGACATCAACATCACTGATCGCGCGGGCTTGAGCACGTTCGGCGACAACGCTCAGCGTTCAGTGACGGCCTTTGCCGACAAGATCCTCAGTCAGACCCGCAACAAGGATGTGGGCAAGGCCGGCGAACTGCTCACCAACATCATCTTGAAGGTGAAGCATCTCGACGCCGCCAGCGTCCAGAATGCCGGCATGCTGGAAAAGATGTTCACGACCGCCCGAGGCCGCATCGAAAAATTCCAGCAGCAGTATAATGACGTTGCCAGCCAGATCGACGCCATCGGCATCGATCTCGACAAGCATAAGGACACGCTGCGCCGCGATATCGGCGTGCTCGACCAGCTGCACGAGGAGACCAAGACGGCCATCCTCAATCTCGATGCACATATTGCTGCCGGAAAACAGTATGCGGCGAACTTCCGCGCCAATGACCTGGTCAAGATGAAAGAGGCCGCCGACGCCGGCAAGGACGCCGACGGACTGATGCAGGCGCAGGCCTTTCAGGATGCGTCGCAGGCGCTCGACCGGCTCGAAAAACGCATTTACTACCTGCAGCAGGCGCGCCAGATCGGCATCCAGCAGTTGCCGCAGATCCGCATGGTGCAGGCCGGCGACGAGACGCTGATCGAGAATCTTCAGGCGACGTCGCGGCTGACCATCCCGGCCTGGAAGCAGAAGGTGATCGTTCTGCTCGGGCTGAACAATCAGCGCGAGGCGCTGGATATGCAGAAGACGGTGACAGACGCCACCAACGAGATGATGAAGCAGGCTTCCGATATGATGAAGGGGCAGGCGGTGGACATCGAGAAGCAGAGCCAGCGCGGCATCGTCGATATGGAGACGCTGCAGAAGACCAACAGCGACCTGATCGATACGGTGACCACGGTCATGAGGGTGCAGGAGGATGGCCGGGCCGCGCGCGCCGCGGCCGAAAAGGCCATGCAGCAGATGACCATGGAGCTGCAGAAGGCGCTGACGCAGAGCAAGGCGCTGGCGTCGTAAGCGGGTAGCGCCGCGTAGGGGCGACCCTTGGGTCGCCCACTAACAACTTGCTCGCTGCCAGAGGGCGATCCACGGGTCGCCCCTATCGCAGCATCACCGTGCCACGGAAACTCAATGAAGGGGCCTCAACCATGCCGCTGCGGGGACTTTGGATCGGCGCGGTACTCTCAGCGCTCGCCCTCGGACTATCGGCCTGCGGACAGTCGGCCCCGCCGCGCAGCTTCGCGATCGTCTCCGGCTCTGAGAACAAGATCCTCGAACCCATCGTCGCCGACTTCTGCCGCACAAAGTCCGTCGACTGCAAGTTCACCTATCAGGGCTCGCTGGACATCGGCTTTGCCCTAAGGTCCGGCACGATCCCGTTCGATGCGGTCTGGCCAGCGTCGTCGCTCTGGATCGACATGTATGATGCCGGCCGCAAGGTGAAGCATGTGCAGTCCATCGCGCAGATGCCGGTCATCCTTGGCGTGCGCATGGGCAAAGCCAAGGAGCTAGGCTGGGTTGGAAAGCCCGTGACCATGGCCGACGTTCTGGGAGCTGTGACGGCCGGGAAGCTTCGCTACCTGATGACCTCGGCGACGCAATCAAATTCAGGCGCGAGCGCCTATCTCGCGATGTTGTCGACGGCGCTGGGCGATACGCAGAGTCTTGAAAAGAAGGATCTCGAGAACCCTGAATTGCGCAAGAAGGTGCAGACGTTGCTGCGCGCCGTCGAGCGCTCTGCAGGCTCGAGTTCCTGGCTGTCGGACCTCTATGTCGACACAGCGCGCAACGGTCATCCCTACGACGCCATGTGGAACTACGAGGCCCTGCTCAAAGAGGCCAACGACGCTCTGGCGAAGGCCGGCAAGGAACAGCTCTATGCCATTTATCCCGTTGACGGCGTCGCGATAGCGGACTCACCGCTCGGCTTCATTGATCGCGGGGCCGGGCCGGACGCAGAAAAGTTCTTCCTGGAACTGCAGGCCTTCCTGCTGGCCAAGGACTCCGCCCAGAAGATCGCGGCCACCGGCCGCCGCGTGCCGCTGTCCGATGTGAAGGGCACGCCCGAATCCAACTGGAACTTCGATCCCGGCCGCCGAGTCACCGCCATCCGCGCGCCCGAACGAGAAGTCATCCAGCGGGCGCTGAACGTCTACCAGGAGGCGCTGCGCAAACCGTCGCTCACCGGCATCTGCCTGGATTTCTCGGGCTCCATGGCCCAGAACGGCGGCGAGCCGCAGCTGCAGGCCGCCATGAAATCGCTGCTGACGCCCGAGGAGGCCGCCGCTCAGCTGATCCAATGGACGCCCGGCGACCATATCGTGGTGGTGCCGTTCAGCGATCACAACGTGGCGGTCTACGAAGGCGCGGGCACTCCGGAGGACCAGGCCAAGCTGCTGAGCAGCGTCCGGGGACACCGCGCCGAGGGCGGCACTGACATGTATACTTGCGCCCAGGAAGTGCTTGGCCGCATGACCGCCAACAAGGCGGTCGGCGACTTCCTGCCCGCCATCATCATCATGACCGACGGGCGCACCGAAGGGTCGGCTAGCGGCTTTGAGCGCGCCTGGCGCGCGTCCGGCGGGGCAATCCCGGTGTTCGGCGTCACCTTCGGCGATGCGGATGTGACGCAGCTCGACGCCATGGCCAAACTGACCGGCGGGCGCGTATTCGATGGCGCCAAGGATCTGTCGGGCGCCTTCCGCGCCACGCGCGGTTACAATTGAGCACGGGACGGGGCATGGGCCAACTGTTTGAAGACGGCGGCAACTGGATCGCCGGCGGCGTCGTGGCGGCCATTCTGCTGCCGCTTGTGGTGTTCGGGATAGGTTTGCCGTTGATCGTCGGCATTATCGTGGCGGCGCTTGCGTTTGGCGGGATCGCGTTGCTGCTGGCCCCGCGCGGCCTGTTCGAGGGCATCGACGTCAGCAAAGCTGGGCAGGGGCGCGTGGAACTTGCACGCAAGGTGCTAACGGAGGCCATCCCCTACCGCGACCGGTTGAAGGCGGCCTCAATCAACCAGTCCGACAAGGACGTCAGCGGCAAGTTGCGCCAGATGGCCGACACCACCGACGCCATCATGGCCGAGGTGGAGAAAAATCCGGAGAAGCTGACCCTGGTGACGCGCTTCCTGGGTTACTATCTTCCGCAAGCTGCAGAAGTCGCCGAGGGCTACACGCTGGTGCTGAGCAAACGCATCCCCGATCAGAAACGCGCCGGCGAGATGCGCGACATGATCGGCAAACTCGGCACGGCCTTTTCACGATTCTCCGATAGCCTGGTCGATGCCGATCTCAAAGGCATCGACGTCGAACTGAAACTGCTTGAAGCCACGCTCAAGGACGATATGGGGACGCCATCATGATCTCGCGACGCGCCATCGGCCTTGGGCTGCTCGGCCTCAGCGTGGCAGGCACAGCCGCCTATCTCGCGCTCGGCAACCGGCCCGGCGCACTCGGATCGCTTGGCAAAATCGACAAGCTGTTCGGATTTTCCGGCGGCGAGAAACAGGCGCTCCTGGCCAATCCTGCGGTCATCTCCGCCATTGCCGGCTTTGGCCTTGCGCTCGACGCCCGCCAGGCCGGCTCGGTCGAGATGGTGCGCGAGCAAGCCTTGCTGTCGCAGAACCCGCAGTTCCTGTGGCCGGCCACCTCGATCCTGGTCGAACTTGCTCGCAAGAGCGGCGTCAAGGTGCACAAGGACGAACCGATCTTTTCATCGCCCTTGGTGGTGTATTCATGGACTTCGGTGGCCGATGCTCTGGAAAAGAAAGGCTTCGTCACCAAGCTCTCCGGCGACCAGCGCGCACTCGACATGGCCAAGCTTCTGCAGGCGATGATCGACAGGAAGACCTGGGCCGACATGGGCGTCACGGATCTTTACGGGCGCGTCCGCATGGTCTCGACCGATCCCACGCGCTCTAATTCCGGCTTTGCCTTCGCGGGCCTCGCGGCCAATCTGCTCAACGGCGATGTGGTCACTGCTGAAAAACTTGGCGCCGTTCAGCCTCGCGTCGGCGCCATCTTCGAGTCCATGGGCTTCAAGCCGCCGTCGTCCGGCAAACTGTTCGACGACTATATCAACGGCGGCCCCGGCGTGCTGCCGTTGGCGGTCGGCTACGAGAACCAGCTGGTGGAATGGATTCTCGCCGATCCGGCGCGCTGGCAAAAGGCGAATGCAACGTCAGCGGACAAACCGATCATCCTCTATCCCACGCCCAGCGTGTTCGCCACCCATCCCCTGATCGCCATTGATGCGCGCGCCGACCGCCTGATCGAGGCGCTGTTGTCGGCTGCGATCCAGAAAATCGCCTGGGAGAACCATGGTTTCCGCGGACCTCTCGGCGCGACCGCAGGCGATCTGCCCGCCAGGTTTGGCGTCAGCCTGCCTGCCCGCATCACCTCTATCATGCCGATGCCCGACGCCGACACGATGTTGAGGATGGTTGGGCTGGCCTGAGCGGCAAGTGTTCTGGCACTTCCATTTGGCGCCCACGATATCGTCATTCCCGCGAAGGCGGGACTCCATGCAAGCTAGTGGCTGTCTCTCCACTAGCAGTCCGGAAAGGCGTTGATCTGTCTAGCTTTTCCGGGCTTTGAGATTCGCGCGCACCTCTGGCATGCATGGGCCCCCGCCTTCGCGGGGGTGACGAAAGTTAGGGTGCCAACTGAAGGTGCCGGAACACTACGCCCCCTTGGCGATCGGCTCCTGGTAGCTTAGCCCCATGTCCCATGGGAAATAGATCCAGGTGTCCTGCGACACTTCCGTGATGAAGGTGTCGATGGTCGGCACGCCGGCCGGCTTGGCGTAGACCGTAGCAAAATGTGCCTGCGGCAGCATTTCCCGGATCACCTTCGCTGTCTTTCCCGTGTCCGTCAGATCGTCCAGCACGAGTACGCCCTTGCCGGTCCCGCCGCCGATGGCGCGGATGGTCGGTCCGATCTCCTTGATCACCACCAGATCGCCTTGCGATTTGTGGTCGTAGCTGGCGACGCACACCGTCTCGATGTGCCGCACGTTCAGTTCGCGCGCCACGATGGCCGCGGGCACCAGCCCGCCGCGCGTGATGCAGACGATAGCTTCGAACGGCCCCTTCTCGGCCAGCCGCCAGGCGAGTGCGCGCGCGTCGCGGTGGAACTGATCCCACGAGACCGGGAATGCCTTTTGCTGTTCGGCGGTCATGGCGACCTCCCTGTTTGTGGTTGCGGTTCGGATGTGGCGTCCAGATAGTCTTGCGACCGCATTTCCACCAAGCGTGACGCCGTGCGGCCAAAGGCCTCGTGGCCGTCGCCTTGGGGATAGAGCGCATCCGGCTCGGCGGCGGCGGAAGCGATCAGACGGCGGCGCTCGTCATAGAGCACGTCGATGAGCAGAATCAGGCGGCGCGCCTCGTTGCGGCGCTCGGGGGAAAGCCTGGGGATGCCTTCCAGGATCAGCGTGTGGAAGGCAAGCGCCAACGCCCGGTAGTCGGCCGCGCCCAACGGCTGGCCGCAGAGGGCGTCGAAGCTTATCCAAGCTGTGCCGTCCGCCGCGCGCGGGATCGTCAGCGTATGGCCCTTGATGTCGAGTGTTTGGGGCGCGCCCATCGCCGCGTTGGTTAGCAAGTCCCAGGAGGCTTCCAGATGGAGGTGGGCCTCAGCGTCGGCGGGCGTGAAATAAAGCGGCCGTCCGGCCAGCTTGCTCATGCGATAATCCCGCCGCGCCGTCAGTTCCACCACATCGACGTGGCGCTGCAGGAGCGCCACGAACGGCAGGAACAACGGCCGGTTGATGCCGTCCGGATACAGATTGTCCGGCAACGTGTTGGACGTGGCGACCAGCGTCACGCCGGCCGAAAATAGCTGCTCGAAAAGCCGCCCGATGATCATGGCGTCGGCGATGTCGTTGACCTGGAACTCATCAACGCACAGAAGCGCGCCCGGCTCGGCCAGCGCACGCGCCGCGAGCGGGATCGGATCGCCCGGCGTTTTCGCGCGCGCCGCTTCGATGGCCGCGTGGGCCTCGGCCATGAAGGCGTCGAAATGCAGCCGCCGCTTGAGTTTGACAGCGACGCTGCGAAAAAACAGGTCCATCAGCATGGTCTTGCCGCGCCCGACCGCGCCGGCGAGATAGATGCCGCGCGGGGCCGTACGCCGAGCCCAGAAGCCAGCGAAACGCGGCCACTGAGTGGCCTCCAGGGTATCGGAAAGCGCCTGCAGCGCGGCCACAGCTGCAGCTTGCGAGGGTTCGGGCGCAAGCGTCCCCGCCGCCAGCAACGCGTTGTAAGTTTTCGACAAACGATGCGGCATAAGGCTCCCGGCGGCTCACCTAGCCGCGCTACCTGCCGCAGTTTTGCGAGGCTGGCAATGGGTCGGATTGGCCTGGCGAGGTGGTTAGAGGTAGCGAGGCGTAGGGGCGAGACTCGTCTCGCCCTGCCATCCGCAACCTCAAGCCCCAGTTGTGTGGCGCGCCGGGCGAGACACGTCTCGCCCTACATTCGTATCACCGAGGTCAGATCGGATTGCCGGACAATTCCTTATCCAGTTGCTCCACCGACGCCTTGGCGCTCGGGTTCTGCGGATCGATCTCCAGCACCTTCTTGTAGGCCGACAGCGCGCCGGCCTTGTCGCCCTTGACCATGCTGATCATCCCAAGCCCGGAAATCGCTCCGAAATGGCGCGGCTCCAGCGCCAGTACTTGTCGGATGTCGGCCAGCGAGCGGTTGTACTCCTGCATCATGTAGAGCAGCGTCGCGCGCCGGTTCCAGCCCTCGGCATAGTTGGGCGCCTTGGCCACCACGCTGTCCAGGATGGCCAGACTGTCGTCGAACATGCTGAACTGCATCAGCGTGTTGGCCTTCTGCACCATCTCGTCGATTTTCGCGTCGCCTGAGGTCATCCAGGCCTGCCAGACCTTGGACTCGAGCATCATGGCCTCGGCCGTGTCCTTGGCGGACTTCAACTGGTCGAGCAGCGGAGCGGCGGCGTCATGCGACGCCTTGCCGATGGGGGCGGGCGCGTCGGCGGCCAAGGACACCGCTGCTGATGCGATCATCAGGGTCAGGACGAAACTGCAGCGCTGGGTGAATGTGCTCATAGCTGCAAGTGTAGGCTCCGATTGTCGCGGCCTGCAATGCCTATCCGATCACAAATCGATGAGGACGTAGGTTGGGTTAGCGCGCCACAACAGCTAGTCGTAAAGTGCGGCGCCTAGTTCGCGCGTAACCCAACGTTTCGCGCCCAGACCGTTGGGTTACGCGCGAACCGACGCCTGCTCAGGGCTCCATGGGCCGGTGGCGCGCTAACCCAACCTACGTCACTTCACCCGATGCCGCGCCCGCGCGCCGCGCTCGATCGCGGCAACGATCAGCTTCGACAGATCGAATTTTTCGCCCAGCATCTCCAGAAACCGGATTTCCTCCTGCGCCACCTTCAGGTCGGCGGCGGCGATTTCCACCGCCAGCGCATAAGCCGTTTCGTGCATACGTTCGGGCAGCGCCTTCACCAACAAATCCAGCGTCTTGTCGAGCCCGTCCTTGCCCGAGAGCAGTTTTCCGCAAGCCTCGGCGGTCGGCAGCAGCATGTCGGCGTCGAAATCGGAAAACACCGGCAGATGGCTGACGATGTTGCCGATGCGGCGCAGCTCCTGGTCGGTGATCAGGCCATCCACCGCGGCGGTGGTGACCATCACATAGATGAGCGCTTCGTGCTTGCTGAGGCCCTTGGCCATGGTTGTTCTCTCTTTTGCTTGCGCCCGGCGACTCCCGTAACCGGGAGCCGGCCGCCGGGCGCGGAGCAGTGGGGTGGGTGAGAGAGGAATTAGTGGAATTGCGGGGTGCCCGCAAGGCTGGCCGATTGGTTTTGGATCGAAGCAGGGATGAGGTAAGAGGGATGAGTAGATTGCGTTTCCCTCATCCCTCATCCCCGTTAGCGTCTCCACCACTGACGACACTCCTGAAAGTCCCCAAATGCCCGCCACATCGCCCACCCCCCTCCTCACCATCCCCGCCCGCCGCGGCCGCGCCGTGCGCCTGAACGCGGGCCAGTCGATCCAGATCATCAACACCCACGGCTCCCAGGTGGTCGACACCTGGTGCTTCAACGCCGAGGATTTTTCCGAATTCATGTCGAACGAGCACTCACGCCCGACGCTGGGCTCGATCTTTCCGAAGGTTGGAAAGCCCATCTACTCCAACCGCCGCCGGCCCATCCTGTTCTTGGCCGAGGACACGTCCCCGGGTATCCACGACACCTTGATCGCGGCCTGCGACGACTACCGGTATGGGTTGTTAGGTTGCACCGAGTATCACGACAACTGCACCGACAATCTGCATGCCGCTTTGCGCGCGATCGGCTTGAAGTCTGCCGAAACGCCCTCGCCGCTGAATCTTTGGATGAACATTCCGGTGGCGGCGGATGGTGGCACGTCGTGGGGCGAGCCGGTGAGCAAACCGGGAGACTATGTGGTGCTGCGCGCGGAGATGGATGTGGTGGTGGCGATGTCGGCGTGTCCGCAGGACATGCTGCCGATCAATGGGCGGGGGATGACGCCGGTGGAGGCGCAGTTTCGGGTGGTGGGGTGATGGTGGAATTGCCGACAGAAATACAGAAGAAATTTCAAGATGCTGGTTTGACTGTCATCGAGCCGCGGACAGCGGATCGCGTTGGTTGGTCGGCGCGTTTCACAATTTGCTTAGGACAGGAAATTGAGGATGGAATTGCAACTCTGAATGGGCCAATACTTTGGTTATGGGTTGAAGACGGCAAATGGACAGTTATGAGGCATCATTATGTCCCAGGCCCGGGACCAGGGGATTTTCAGCATACACATGGGAGTCTCACTTCCGCATGTGACGATATCCTTGGCTACTATCGCGATGGCTCTGAATGAAGGAGGTCGCGCGCAGTTTGTTGAATGGTTCGACGATGGTGCTTAAGTCAACGTTCTTTGCTAGAGTTTCGACCGAAAGGATTTTCGCGATGACCCAAACGCAAGCTCGCATCCTAGAACTCTATCGCACGCTGCCTGCCTCCGAGCAGCGCGAACTCGCTGAGCAGCTGGCGCACCAAGCCATGCGCGGCGACTTCTACGACCGCATGACGCCAGCACAGAAGCTGGAGCTGGCGGCTGCCATCGCGAATGCAGACAGCGGGAACATGATCTCGTCGGAGGATTTGAAGTCCTACATGGCTAAGCGCTTTGGCATATCTGCCGAATGAGCATCATCTACTCGCCAGATTTCCAAAGGCAGATCGCAGCTCAGTATGAGTACGGATCACAGAGGTTCGGCGCGGCTACCGCAGCCAGGACTTACCGGCGGACGATTTCCTACATCGAAAACAACGTTCAGAATTATCCACGCACGGGGCAGTGGCGTCCGGACATTGCGTGCTTTCAGACTTGGGTGCCCAAGACACCCTTCGTCGTCTTCTATCGGATCGCGGGACCAAACCTCGAAGTGCTGGCCATGTTCAATGGTTCGCAGGACTATTCCGGGTATACACCATAGTTCGCGGCTGCATCGCCTTCTCCCGTCGAGAGAAGGTGCCCGAAGGGCGGATGAGGGGATTGCGGCCGGAGGGTGGCGTACCGGCGGTGCAACAACCGCACGTCCAACCCCCTCATCCGGCGCTACGGTGCCACCTTCTCCCAAAGGGAGAAGGAAGCCCACGCGTGCTTGACCGCTTGGCCGGACCCTCTACAGTCGGCGCCAACATCACCATACCCCACACCACCCCCGGAGCCCTGATGCCCGCCGACCTGACACGCGCCGCTGTTCTTGACGCCCTGAAATCCATCGCCACGCCTGCTGGCGGCAGCAACATCGTCGATGCGGGGCTGGTCTCCGAGGTCGTGCTCGCGAACCGGAAAGTCTACTTCGCCATCTCTGTCCCGGCTGAGCGCGCGGCCGCCATGGAGCCGCTCCGACTCGCCGCCGAGGCTGCAGTCAAGCGCCTCGACGGCGTCGATGGCGTCTCCGCCACGCTCACCGCCGAACGGGCGCCCGGCGCCGCCGCGCCGTCAACCCGGCCCACCGCCTCGGCCGCTCCGCACCAGCGCCCGATCCAGGCTGGCTCCGCCCCCGCTCCCCGTCCGGGCGCGCGCGGTACGCCCATCGTCGTCCCCGGCGTCAAATACATCGTGGCCGTCGCGTCCGGAAAAGGCGGCGTCGGCAAATCCACCACGGCGGTCAACCTCGCGCTCGGTTTCCAGGCGCTCGGCCGCCGCGTCGGCATTCTCGATGCCGACATCTATGGGCCTTCGGTGCCCCGCCTGCTCGGGCTGAGCGGAAAACCGCAGCTGAACGAGCAGAAGCAGATCAAGCCCATGCAGGGCTACGGCCTCGCCGTCATGTCGATGGGCTTCCTGGTCGACGAGGGCACGCCGGTGATCTGGCGCGGGCCGATGGTCATTTCCGCCCTGACGCAGATGCTGCGCGAAGTCGCCTGGGGCGGGCTCGACGTGCTGGTTGTGGATATGCCGCCCGGCACCGGCGACGTGCAGATCACCATGGCGCAGCAGGTGCCGCTGGCCGGTGCGGTGATCGTCAGTACGCCGCAGGATCTGGCGCTGATCGATGCGCGCAAGGGGCTGGCGATGTTCCAGCAGGTGAGCGTGCCGGTGCTGGGGTTCGTCGAGAACATGAGCTATTTCCTCTGCCCGGCCTGCGGCGCGCGCTCGGACATCTTCGATCATGGCGGCGCGCATGCCGAGGCCGACCGGCTGGGCGTGCCGTTCCTGGGCGAAATCCCACTGCATATGGAGATCCGCGCCAAGTCGGATCTCGGCACGCCGATTGTCGCAACGGCGCCGGATAGTCCGCATGCGCTTATTTACCGGACGATTGCGGAACGTTGCTGGAATTCGCTGGAAGGCGGGGCCGGGGCGAAGGCTGCGCCACGGATTGTGATCGAGTAGGGCACGGACTTGCCCTCTCCCCCGCCACTTCGCGGGGGAGAGGGTGGCCCGAAGGGCCGGGTGAGGGGTAGCCGCTTGCTCCGCACTTGGTGCAACAGGGACGGTGCTAGCCGCTGCCCCTCACGGACCGCGTGGCTCTTGGCGCTGAAAAAGCGCCTGCGAGACGCGGTCTCCTCTCCCC
>JANMVX010000073.1:0-24308 GCA_031393505.1 Hyphomicrobiaceae bacterium
TCGCCGGCCAGAAGCGGGTTGGCGTCGCCGACAACATTGAGGTTGTTGTCGAGGCGGTCGACCGTGTCGCTCAGCATCGAGTGGCCGAAGCGGTAGACCACATGGGCGAACTCGGCGACGATCGAGGGGTCGAGGGTGGGCGAGTTGGTGAACACGAACGGGTTGACGTTCGGCTGCACCTTGCGGGCGAATTCCTCGAACACCAGATGCTGGTACTGCATCTCGGTGACGAAGCGGCCGGCTTGGAACAGGCGCTCGCCGTCCCAGTTCAGGGCGTCGATGGCGGCTTGCGTAGCCGTCGCAGGCAGGGCGGCGAGCTGCGAGGCAGGCAAGAGCCAGTCGTTGAGAACCTGCAGGGCTGCCGCCTTGGCCACGGCCCGGCCCGGAAGATCTACGATCAGATCGGCCGCTGCGCTTGCCGCCAGCGCTCCATCCAGGACCGTATGCTTGTTCACCTCGACCAGCCTGTTGTGCTCGGCGTGGAATATGGTGTGAACGGTGGTCAGGCCGATGTTCTCGTTGCCGCGCCCGTCGCCGGTGATGAAGTGGGCGTCCAGCATTTCGTTGTCGTAGGTGTTGGCCGCGCCGTCGTCCGCGATCAGGTCGCGCGCATCGACGACGCCGTCGCGATTGACGTCGTGGTTGTTGGCGGCGATGTCGATAGCGTCGATCCGGCCGTCACGGTTGACGTCCTGGATGTCGAGGTCGGCGATCTGCTGCACCTTCGGCGTGGCGGGATTGCCGTCATCATCGAACAGCACCGGCGCGGCATGATGCGAAATGTCGTTCAGGAAGGCGTGGCCCGTGCCGACGGTCCCCACCTTGAAGACGAACCCTGCGGGTGGGGTGGCGAATTGCGGCAACAGCGACAGGTGCGCCAGATCGAGACCGCCAGCGACGCCCTCGATCAGGACGGTGGGTTGCGGCACGGCAACGCCGGTCGTCGTATTCACCAGCGAGACGTTGACGTAGACTTGCGCAAAGCCATTGGCGCCGGGGATGAACTTGCCGTAGGCGTCGGCCAGCAGCTTCGGCACGTCGTTGACGTCGTAGTCGCCGAGTTTGAGTCCGAGCATGGTCTGCGCCTGGGCTTTGACCTCGCCCCAGTTGGCGATGGCGCCCGCGAGCGATCCCTTGGTGACGTCGCCGTCGAGCATGCGGCCGGTGGAAATGGCGCGCGCGTCGTTAACGCCATTGCCGTCGGTGTCGACCGAGAACTTGTATTCGCGCAGGAACACCTGGTGCGAGGAAATAGACGTGTAGGTCTGGTTCTGGTCGACGAAGGGGGTTGTGGTGTTCTGGGTCGCCGTCTTCAAGCCCGTCTTCGGGTCGATGAAGGTGGTGGCGCGCGTCAGGGCCATGAAGTTGGGGCGATCGTCGGTCGTGCCGAAGATGCCGTCGGCGCCGTAGCCGTCGTCGTTGTGCATCGTGGCGACCGGCAACCCGGTCGTCGTGTCGATGTGGAACACCAGATTGCCGTCAGCATCGCGCAACTGTTGGTCGCCGACTAGGCCGTCCTGGCCCTTGTCGTACAGCGAATCGTCCGCCTGCAGCGGAATGTAGATGGTGCCGTTGTTGCCCTTGGTCACGAGGTCGAGGCCATGGTCGAAGAACTGGCCGAAGAAGGTCATCCAGCCGTTGAAACCGGGCGACAGGCCGACGTCCGGCGAGCGGTTTTTGATCGTGAGCGAGCCGTCGCTGGAGATTTCCAGGCCGTCGTTGTTCACTTCGGTGTTTAGCGCGACCAAGTTAGCGTTCATGATGACGTCGGCGGCGTTGCTGGTAGCCGTCGCGGCTGCGCCATCCGTCGTCAATGTTGCGAGGTTCGCTGCCGTATCGGCAGCGGTGGTGACGGCGCTAGCTGCGGCAGCAGCGATAGCTGCGGCGTCGATTGTGCCGCCCCCTAGTGATGTCGCAATGGCCTGTACGGAGGCCGCGACAGCGTGCAGTTCGGTCAACAGCAGCTTGGCGGCGGCCAGATCGGCGTCGGCGCTTGTGATGCCCGGCGCAACGTCGGCCTCGAACTGCAGCGTCTTCACAACGACTTGCTGGGCCGCGACGGCCGCATTGGCAGCCGCGAGTGCGGCGGCTGCGCTGGCCAAGTCGGCCGCATCGATGATGCCGTCGCTGACGCCAATGACGAGACTGGCTAGATTGGTGGACGCCGCTGCTTCTTGGGCGCCGGCCGTCGTTGCGCTCGCCAAGGTAGTGATAAACGCAGTTTCGGTGCGCTGTGCGTTGGCCGAAACAGCCGACGAGGCCTTGAACGTGTTGTGCAGCGCCGTAATGGCGATTTTCGCGGCGTTCAACTGCGCACCCTGCGCAGGGTTCAGATCGTTCGTGCCGGCCGGAATAATCGCCGCATACAGCGCGGCTTGCAGCGCTGCCGGGTTGTTCAGCGTGGCGTCGACGATCAGGTTCGAAATGATGCGCATATCGGCATCGGCGATGCTGTGCGATCCCGCGATGGTGGGATCGTAGTTCTGGCCCGTGACAGTGACGCCGCCAGGAGGCGCGCCGGCCACGTCGGCCCGCACGATGGTATAAGTATCGCCATCAGTTTCGAGACGGAACTCAGCAGGGATCAAGCGCGGAAACGTCTGATCGGCGGCGCCGACCAGGCTCTGGCCCGGCAGCAGGTGGTTGAAGCTGCCATCGACCGTACGCAGGCCGACCGGCAGGATGGCGGCGTCGGGGCCGATGATGTCGACCAGAGCTTCACCAGCGGCATTGCGCTCGGCGACTTTGATCTGCTTGAGGATGTTGGTGAGGTCTGCGAGATTTACTGTGAAGCTGCTGGTCATTGGGGAACTCCAAACTTAGCGTAGATTCTGGGGCTGGCAATCCAACGCTGGGCCGAACGGGATCGACTGCACGCCAAAGGGCGACAGTTGCGGGAAAACTGAGACAGTGAGGTGCGATCACGCGGCCGTCGGCCCATCCCCTTTTGGAGAGTACCGAACCGAACACTGTTCGCGCTTCAAGATTTCGCTGTAATTCAAGGTATGTAGATATGCTGACACAGCGACAATGTCGCGCATAGCCGCATTGGTCGGTCGATTTTCAACAAGGCCATAGTTGATCTGTTTTGGACAAAGGTCCGATCGACAATGCGTGGCGCCACACCCGATCTTGGCACGGGAATCGCAGGGCCTAGCTCTCCCGAACCGGATGGCTTGTGATGCGTGCATCAATCAGGGACATGTTTGACGGTATTGTTTCGCAGCCAGAAGCGCGTTTCGAACCGCTGATCCGGTATTTCGAGTCTCGCAGCGACCGCCTGAAAGTGGCCTGGCAGCGCGCCAGCCTGTCGCAGAAATTCGCCGCTATTTCCGCACTGATCGTTCTGTTCGGCATGTATCTGGTCGGTCAGTGGGTAAGTGTTGAGATCACTCATGGAGCCGTGCAGACGCGGGCGGCCGCTGCAGTGCTTTACATCAATAGCTACGTGCAGCCGAAGGTGCAGGCTTTGGCTTCCGGAGCCACTCTTTCTGCCGCTGACGGCGCCTCATTGGACGGCCTGTTAGGGAAGGAACTGGGCGAGAACACGCTGTCGGGCTTTCGGATTTGGACCAAGCAAACCATAGCCTACAGCGATCGGCAAGAGCTGATCGGGCGCGCTTTCAAACCCGATAACCGGCGGGATCGCGCCTGGGCTGGCGAAGTTGTGGCTGATCTCAAAACCGCATACGACGAGGTCGCGACCGACGGCAGCGAAGACGACGATCCTCAGGTCGCCAAGCCCGACCAGTTGCTCGAAATCTATGCGCCCATTCGCGAGACTGGCACCAATCGTGTCATTGCGCTCGCCGAGACCTACGAACGCGTTCCCAACCTGGTGCAGGAGATCAGGCGCGCGCAGATTGGCAGTTGGATTATCGTGGCGAACATTGGCGTCATCATATTTGCCTGGCAACTCTCAATTGTTCACGCGGGTAGCCAGACGATCACTCTTCAGCGCCAGCAATTGACCGAGCGGGTCAACGAATTGACGGTCATGTTGAATGAAAACAACGAGCTGCGTCACGCCAATCGCGCGGCCATTCGCGCCACCGAAATGAACGAACAATATCTTCGCCGGGTTGGCGCCGATCTGCACGACGGGCCGCTGCAATTGATCGGAGCGACTATGTTTCGCCTCGATTCGTTGGACGGCATTGTGGCTGATACGGACCAAGCTGTCGCCGCCGAGGCGCGCCAAGATATCGACGCTATCCGGGAAGCCATCGACACATCGTTGCGGGACCTGCGCGACATGGCTGCCGGGTTCATGCTGCCCGAAATCGAAAAGCTTTCGCTCGCCGACGCAATCACCGTCGCGGTGCAACGTCACGAGCGCCGAACCGGTCAAAGAGTTCAGATGGATATCGAAGGTCAGGGCGGCGACATTCCAGGAGCCGTGAAAGTCTGCCTGTATCGATTTGTACAGGAAGGTCTGAACAACGCGTTCCGGCATGGAAAGTGCCCTGTCGCCAACGTCAAAGGCCACATTCTTCCAAAGGGAATCGAGATCATGGTCACAGATGAGGGCCCGGGTTTCGATGTCGGCACGATCCTTGCTCATGGTCTTGGGCTTGGACTGTTCGGCCTGCGCGATAGGCTCGAATCGCTTGGAGGCACGTTCTCTATTGTGTCATCGATCGGTTCAGGAACGAGCCTGATCGCCCGCTTTGCAAACGTGTCGCCGCAAATTGAGGTTGCTAGCCGATGACCCAAATGATCAGGATCGCTGCGGTGGACGACCATCAGTTGTTCGTCGATGGCTTGGAGCGGGCGGTGCGACGCGCTCCCGACGTCGAGTTGATCGCGCGCGGCGCCTGCAGCAAAGACGCCTTGCGCATTGCAGCTGAATCGCAGCCGGACATTATGCTGCTGGACATCACCATGCCAGGCGATGGCATCGCCACGGCGCGCCAGCTGACGCAACTCCACCCCACAATCAAGATCATCATGTTAACCGCCTCGAACGACGAGGCAAAGCTCAGCGATGCGCTTGAGGCCGGGGTCAGAGGCTTCCTGCTCAAGGGTGTCCAATTGCCTGAGTTGCTGGACGCCATACGCATTGTGCATGGCGGGGATGACTATCTTGCGCCGGAAGTCGCCACCAGGTTGCTGGTCCAGACGCAAAAATTGGACCGCCGGAAAAAAATCATTCAGGACACGTTCGGAGCGCTTAACGAGCGGGAGCGAGAAATTCTCTTCCTGCTCACCCAAGGCCTCGTGAATACGGAAATAGCTGAAAAATTGGCACTATCGACCGCCACTGTGAAGACCTATATTTCCCGGTTATTCGACAAGATCAATGTCCATAATCGGGTTCAGGCGGCCGCACTGGCCTTGGGCGAGACGCCGACGGTGGATTGAACGCGCTAGATCTTTGCGAACTCAGTGCGCTGCGCCGAGCCGCTGCAAGACCGCCTTTGGCCGTCCAGCTGGCGCCCCATCCGCGCGATGGAACAGACGCCAGCTGTCGCAGTTGGTCAGCGCCGCGAAACTCCCCGGTGCATGCGGCCAAACTGGCGGCAGACGTGGCGTCAAGCCTACCAAGCGCAGCGCCCATGGTGTGGCATCGAATACGACAGGATTATGTTGGTTGTCAGCATTCTGTCAGGCTGCTCAGCATACTCTACGAAGTCGAAAGAGTTTTCCGACTCGGATACATTCACAACGTCGTCAACTTAAGTCTCACTCTCCTCAAGGTCGCTGCCACGGCACATGGTGCTAGGCGTTGCGGCGACCGCCTACCGGGCGCGCCGTCTGGCAGCAGGTCTACTTAAGCCGCGATTGCAAACATCGCTGGCGCGCGATTTTACTTGCGGAAGAACTCGCGCCTTAGGCGGGCTCCATTTGGGGGTTTGACAAAACAATTCACTGTAATGCGCAATACGGCAACTTTTGCTGTTCGATCATCAAGTATACTTACGTCTGATAGTTAAGTATATGTGTGTAATGAGCAGACCATTCGCAAAATCGGAATATACAAACAGAGATAGCCGAAGTTACAATTGAAAATACCAGCGAAATGCACTTGGGCTGGCGCCCATAAGCACCAGGGAGAATGAGAGTTATGCTGCGTAGCATCGTCAGTTGGAGTCTCCAGTTCCGCTATCTGGTCCTCATCGGGGCGCTCGCGCTCGCATTCTTCGGCGTCAACCGCATGCGCACGCAGTCGGTCGATATCCTGCCCGAGTTCGCTCCCTTGGCCGTACAAGTGCAGACTGAAGCGCTTGGGCTGGCTCCCGCCGAAGTCGAATCCCTGATCACCGCGCCGCTGGAAGAAATCCTCTCCGGCGTGCCCTGGCTGGACGTCATGGAGTCGAAATCGATCGAGGGCCTCTCCGCCATCACGCTGCACTTTGAGGAAGGCACCAGCCTCCTGAAGGCGCGCCAGATGGTGCAGGAACGCCTGCTGCATACGTCCGTGCTGCCCAAGGTTTCCAAGCCGCCGTCGATGCTACAGCCCAAGTCCGACATCAATCGCGCCATGCAGATCGGCCTGACGTCGGAGAAGCTGCCGCTGACGGAAGTCTCGCTGCTGGCGCGCTGGAAGATCAAGCCGCGCCTGATGGCCGTGCCGGGCGTCTCCAACGTCACCATCTTCGGCTCGCGCGAACGCCAGCTGCAGGTCGAAGTCGACACCGAAAAACTGAACGCCAAGGGCGTGCAGCTGCAGGACGTCATCAAGGCCACCGGCAACGCCCTGTGGGTGTCGCCGCTGACCTACCTGCGCGCCTCCACGCCCGGCAACGGCGGTTTCATCGACACGCCCTCGCAGCGCTACGACATCCGCCACGTGCTGCCGATCTCCACCCCCGAGGATCTGTCGCGCATAACGTTCCAGGCCGCAGATGGCTCCACGCTGAAGCTCGGCGACGTGGCCAAGGTGGTTGAAGGCCATCAACCCCTGATCGGCGATGGCATCGTCAACGGCGCCTCCGGCCTCATGATGGTGGTCGAGAAGCTGCCCGGCGCGAACACCCTGAACGTCACGCGCGGCATCGAGAAGGCGATGGAGGCGCTCACGCCCGGCCTGCCCGACGTGACCATCCGCCCTGCCATCTATCGCCCTGCGACCTATGTTCAAAACTCGCTCGACTCGATCACCAACTGGCTGATGATCGGCCTCGGGCTGTTGGCCCTGGCGCTGTTCGCCATGACCAACGATCTGCGCGCCGTCGCAATTGCGATCGCCGCCATGGCGCTGTCGATGTTGACGGCCTGGTTCGCCATCGATCTTGCAGGCGTCGCAATGACTTACATGGTGCTCACCGGCTTGGCGATCGCCAGCATCGCAGTCATCGACGACGCCGTGGTGGACGTGGACCACCACCGTAAACGCATGTTCGGCGGCGACGTCCGCCAGGACGCGACGACCAGGCTGGTGCAGTCCGCGCTGGACGTCCGCACGCCGCTGCTGTTCGCCACGCTGATCGGCGTCCTCCTCGCCTTCCCGGCGATGTTCGAAACCGGAGCGGCGGCGACGCTACTCAAGCCGGTCGTGCTGGCTAGCCTGGCGGCGCTGGTCGCCTCGACGCTGGTGGCGCATTTGGTCACGACAGTACTCTGCCACTTCCTCTATGAGCCGAGCGCGGAGCAAATGTCGAAGCCGGAACCGACCTGGCTCAGCGAGCAGTTCGAGCGGCTGATGTCGATCGGGCTTGGCCAACCCAAGCCGTTGTTGGCCGCCGCAGGGCTGGTCACCGCGCTGGGATTGGCCGCCCTGGCCGTGGCGCCAAAGACCATGCTGCCGACGCTGATGGAGCGCGACCTGGTGGTGCAATGGGACATGCCGGCCGGCACGTCTCACCCCGCCATGAGCGCCCTGGTCGGCGAGGCCGTCAAAAAGATCAAGGCGCTGCCGGGCGTTCGCGAGACCGGCGGCGACATCGGCCGGGCCGTGCAGTCGGACCGGGTCGCCGGCGTCAATAGCGCGGAACTGTGGGTGGGCCTGGCTGCCGATGCACCGGTCGCGCAGACCACCGGCGCCATTCGTCAGGCGCTCGAAGCTTATCCCGGCGTGCGCAACGATCCGCAGTCCTTCGCGTCGCTGCGAATTACCCAGGCGATGGATCTGGCCAAGGATACGCTCTCGGTACGCCTGTTCGGCCCGCGCTGGGATGTCCTGCAGGCCAAATCGGCCGAGATCCAGAAAGCGCTCGCCGCCGTGCCCGGCTTCAACAACCCGCGCGTGCTGACCTCGGTCGAGAGCACCAACCTCAAGATCGAAGTCGATCTCAGCAAAGCCGAAAAGTTCGGCATCAAGCCGGGCGACGTCCGGCGCGGCGTCGCGACCCTGCTGGCCGGCATCGAAGTCGGTAGCCTCTATGAAGAACAGAAGATCTTTGAAGTGATCGTCTGGGGCTCGAACGCCACCCGTCACAATCCCGCAGGGATCAGCGATCTGTTCATTGACACGCCCAAGGGCGGACGCGTCCGGCTCGGCGATGTCGCCGACGTGAAGGAAGTCTCCAGCCCGACGGTGATCAACCGCTACAGCGCCTCGCGATATCTCGACATCGTTGGCGATCTGAAGGGCGTCGACGCCGCCGCAGTCGCCCCGGCTGTGAAGTCGGCGATGGCGGGCGTCCAGCTGCCCCTCGAGTTCCACACCGAGATCATGAGCGACGCGAGGTCCAGCCAGATGTCGCGCGCTTGGATGTATGGATCGATCCTGGCGGCGGCCCTGGGCATCATGCTCTTGCTGCAAGCTCTGCTGGGCGGCTGGGATCGCGCCATGCTGGCTGCGTTCACGATCGCTGCGTCAATCGGCGGGGCGGGAGTGGCGGCGTACCTGGCCGGCGGTCCGGTGACGCTCGGAACCGTGGCGGGCATCGCGGCGGTTGCGCTGATCGCCATCCGGCAATCGATCCTGCTGATGAACGGCACGCAACACTCAGCTAGCGGATTTTCCGCGACTGACCTTGTCGCATCGGCGCGGCAACGCCTGATGCCGGTGGTCACGACCGCGCTGGCCACCGTGGCGTTGTTCGCCCCGGTCATCGTCATGGGGCGGATCGCCGGCTTCGAACTGGTGCATCCCATCGCCGTGAGCATCATCGGCGGCACGATCGCTTCGGCCCTGATGACGCTGGTGGTGCTGCCCAGCATCGCCCCGGTTCGCAGCGAAGCGCCGGCGCGGTCGTACGGCGCATCGCCGCGGCTGGTTACGGAAGCAGGAGAGTGACATGCGCAAGCTCAGTGTCTTGACAGTGATCGCCGTGGTCTCCACCGCACAGGTCTTGTTGACGCCGGGGGCGGCAGAGGCCTCCTCCCCGAAATCGGAACCGGCGAAGGTTGAAAAAGTCGCCGGCACCGATCTCAACAAGATCACTCTGGAACAGCGCGCCGCCGAGCGGCTCGGCATCGAGACCGCTCCGGTGGCCTGGACCATGATCCAACGCAAACGGACGGTCGCTGCCGAAGTGGTGCCCGAAAACGATGCGCACGGAACCAAGCCGGCGATGCTGGCCTCGGAAATCTGCCTGAAGGTGCTACCGATCTGGAACCCGGACGAGGTCTCGACCGACCAGCCCGCAAAGGTGTTTCCGGCCTCAAGCCGGGATACCTTCAGCACACAAAGCGCAGAACCCTACATACTGCCGGGCGGCGACAAAGGCGCGCTTTACTACTTGATCAAGAACGGCCCCGAGGTTCTAAAACCGCCGCACCGCGTACTGATGGAGCTGTCCAACAAGGGCCTGCGCGTCGCCCCCATTCCGCTCAGCGCCATGTTCTACGACGCCAAGGGCGGAACCTGGGTCTACGAGTCCCCCGCGCCTCTCACTTACGTGCGGCGCGCCATCCGCGTCGCCTATGTGGACGATCAGATCGCTTACCTCGCCGATGGGCCTGCCGACAAAACCGCTATAGTCACGGTTGGCGCGCAGCTGCTGCACGGCGTCGAGTTCAAGGTGGGGCACTAGCCGTCGGCGCCTCTCAGCCTGTCGTTGGTTTCTCCGAGTTCCTTGCGCGCCGCGAGCCGGCGTAGAGGAAACGTGCGTCGATCGGGAGTGCGATTATCATGATGCGTTGGATTATCGAAGCGAGTCTGAAACTGCGGTATTTCCTCATGCTGGCGGCGGCCGTGATGGTCGCGGTGGGCATCGGCCAGTTCCGCGACATGCGAATGGACGTGTTCCCCGAATTCGCGCCGCCCCTGGTGGAGGTGCAGACCGACGCGCTCGGGCTTTCGACCGAAGAGGTCGAATCGCTCGTGACGCTGCCACTGGAGTATTCCTTCTCCGGCACCGCAAACCTCGACACGATGCGCTCGAAATCCGTGCCGGGATTGTCATCAATTGTCCTGATTTTCAAGCGCGGCACCGACATTCTGGAAGCCCGGCAGCTGGTGCAGGAGCGCTTAGCTGTCGTCAAGCCGCTACTGCCGAACGTCGCTCGTCCCCCGATCATCATTCAGCCGCTCTCGGCCACCAGCCGCGTCATGAAAGTCGGCCTGTCGTCGAAGGACATGTCGCTGGTCGATCTCTCGGAAGTCTATCGCTGGAAGATCCGTCCGAAGCTGATCGCGCTGAAAGGCGTCGCCAATGTCGCTGCCTGGGGCGCGCGCAAGCGTCAGCTGCAGGTGCAGGTGGACCCCGAACGCATCCGCGCGCTTGGGCTGTCGCTGGACGACGTGCTGGAGACCACCGGCGATGCGTTGGACGTTGGGCTGTTGCCGCACCGCAAACAGTTCAAGACGCAAGCTGGCGGTTTCATCGATACGCCCGAAAAGCGTATGAACATCACCTACGGCGCCCCCGTCTTATCGCCCCAGAACATGGCGCGCGTGCCGATTGCTGCGCCGGACGGAACAACCTACCGGCTCGACGACGTCGCTAAGATCGTCGAAGGCCATCCACCGCTGGTGGGCGACGGCATCGTCAACGACGGGCCAGGCCTGTTGCTGGTGGTGGAGAAATTCCCCTGGGCCAACACGCTGGAAGTCACCAACGGCGTCGAACAGGCGTTCGCCACATTGAAGCCGGCGCTTCCCGGCATCGACGTCGACACCACGATCTTCCGCCCCGCCAGCTTCATCGAGGCCTCGCTTGAAAATCTTCGCTCGGCGTTGATCATCGGCAGCATCCTGGTGGTCTGCGTGCTGCTCGCCTTCCTCAACCAATGGCGCGCCGCGGTGATCAGCCTGGTCGCGCTGCCGCTGTCGCTGGTGGCCGCCATCATGGTTCTGCGCGCCACCGGGGCCACGATCAACACCATGGTGTTGGCCGGCTTCGCCATTGCGCTCGGGGCGGTGGTAGACGACGCCATCATCGATCTTGAAAATATCGTCCGTAGACTGCGGGAAAACCGGCGGCTGGGCAGTCCAAAGACGACCTTCAACGTGATCGTGGACGCCTCGCTCGAAATCCGCCGCGCGGTGGTCTACGCCACATTGATCATTATGCTGGCTGTTTTGCCGGTGTTCTTCCTGGACGGCCTCTCGGGAGCGTTCTTCAAGCCGCTGGCCTTCTCGTACGTGCTGGCATTGTGCGCTTCCATGCTGGTGGCGCTGACGGTGACGCCGGCCATGAGCTACATGCTGCTTAATCCGGACAAGCTCGACACGCGCGAATCGCCATTCGTGCGCTGGCTGCAATCGCGCTATGACGGCGTGCTGGGCGCGATCCTGCGTGCGCCCCGCCTGCCCTATGCGCTCACCGCCGTGGCCGTGATCGCCGGGCTCGCCACGCTCCCCTACCTCGGGCAGACGCTGCTGCCCGAGTTCAAGGAGCGTGACTTCCTGATGCACTGGGTGACCAAGCCGGGCACGTCCTATCCGGAAATGGCGCGCATCACGGTGAAAGCCAGCAACGAGCTGCGCCACATCGACGGTGTGCGCAATTTCGGCGCCCATGTCGGGCGGGCCATCGCGTCCGACGAAGTGGTGGGCATCAATTTCACGGAGAACTGGGTCAGCGTAAAACCGGAGGCTGACTACGACAAGACGCTCGGAAAGATCCAGGAGACCGTGGACGGCTATCCGGGCCTGTACCGCGACGTGCAGACTTACCTCAAGGAACGCATCCGCGAAGTGCTGACGGGCTCGAGCGAAGCGGTCGTCATTCGTCTGTATGGCCCTGATCTTGATGTGCTGCGCAAGCAGGCCGACGAGGTGAAGAAGGCTCTCGGCTCTGTCGAAGGGCTAGTTGGCCTGCATGGCGAATTGCAGGAAGACATCCCGCACATCTCCATGAAGGTGGACATGCAGAAGGCCGAGAGCAAAGGCATTAAGCCTGGCGACGTACGCCGCGCCGTCTCGACCCTGATCGGCGGCATCGAGGTCAGCGACATCTATCGCGGCTTCGGCCTCTACGACGTGCTGGTCTGGGGCGTGCCCTCGACCCGTCACGACCTGCAGGGCATCCAGGATCTGCTGATCGATAGCCCGAATGGCAGCCAGGTGCGTCTGGGCGACATCGCCGAGGTGAAGATCGCCCCGACGCCGAACGTCATCAAGCGCGAGAAGGCGTCGCGCCGCATGGACGTCTCGGCCAACGTGAAGGGACGCGATCTGGGCTCGGTCGTCGCGGACGTGCGGACCAAACTGGCCGCCATGTCGTTCCCGCAGGAATACCACGCCGAGCTGATCGGTGAGTATGCGGAGCGTCAGGCCGCACAGAGCCAGATGCTGGCCTTCTCGATCGCCGCGGCCATCGGCATCCTGCTGCTGCTGCAGGCCTCGTTCAAGAGCTGGAAGCTGGCCGTGATGGCCTACCTGCTGCTGCCGGCTGCGCTGGTCGGCGGGCTGCTCGCCGTGCTGTTCAGCGGCGCCGTGATCTCGCTCGGCTCGCTGGTCGGGTTCCTCACGGTGCTGGGCATCGCGGCCAGAAACGGCGTGCTGCTGATCGATCACTATCAGCATCTGGAACACCGCGAGGGCCAGGCGTTCGGCCCGGACCTCATCCTGCGCGGCGCCCGCGAACGTCTGTCGCCGATCCTGATGACGGCGCTGACCACGGGCCTCGCCATCGTGCCGCTGGTTGTGTTGGGGTCCGTCCCCGGCAATGAGATCGAGCATCCGATGGCGGTGGTGATCATCGGCGGCATCGTGACCTCCACGCTGCTGAACCTGTTCGTGTTGCCGCCGCTCTACTACCGCTTCGGCGGCCTGCGGCAGGGGGCGATGTCGCAGTCGCGCAACGCGGGCCCGGTGCGGCTGCCACAAGCGGCGTAGTCGCCAAGCGAATAAGGCCCGGTGAACAACATGTTCGCCGGGTCTTTTTTCTGTTTTAGGAATAGGGCGCAAAGATACCGGCGTTCGAAAGTTCGCATACGCTTCCCGGAATTTTACGCGCCTCTTAGCGCGGAAAATATCCGGGACCTTTCCCGGTGCAGTTGCGCTCGCCCGGCGCCGCGAGCGTGGAAACAGGGCAAGCGGCCGGTCCGTTGACTCCCTCGACCAGGTAAAGATCCCGGATATTCGATGCGCTAAGAAAGTAAGGGCGCACCGAATTCCGGGAAGCGTAGAGAGTTGCGATAGTCAAACAAGGGTGGCTACTTGCAGCCGAGGTTACAACAGCAGCTTCCGGATCAATCCGCCGTCTCGGCGCCGCCTTTGTCCTTCTTGATGTCGATGCTCGCGGGAGCGAAGCCGGCGGCGGCGACTTGGATGTTGATGGTTTTCTCGTTCGGCGACTTGTAGAGTGACGAATTCGGATTGGTGCGGAAGCGATCCGTGGCCGCTGCAAAAATCACATCGCCCTTGGGCTCGAAATGCAGCGTGGCCAAGCCCTTCTTCGGGATGATGACGCCGGCCAGCTTGCGAAAAGTGTTCTCGGTTGCGCCCGTCACGCTGTCTTTCAGCGTCACGAACAGGTCGACGCCTTTGATGTCTGCGTCGGTGAGGTTCTGCACCTGGATTTCCAGGTGATCGTCGGCGCCCTTGTGCGTCTTGGGGTCCTCGTTGTTCTCCACGATCGCCGACTTGATGGCGATGCCGCCGGGCTTGCCGCCCTGCGCGATCGGGTTGGCCATTTCCAGGGGTTTCGGCTCGCCCTTGTCATTGACGCCGTTGCCGTTGGTGTCGGCCACCAGCGGATCGGTGCCGATCAGGGCTTCGGCCTTGTCGGGCACGCCGTCCCCGTCGGTGTCGACGCCTGCGGCGTGGGTGGGCAGGGTCGCGCCGAAGGCGATCAGTGCAACCGAAAGTGCGGCGAGGGAGAGGCTTGTCGTGGTTTTCATGGGTATCAATCCTTTGCGAGGCGAGTGAAATCGAGGCGGCGGTAGAAGAGGGCGGCAAGGAAGGCGGCGAGCGTTCCCGCCAGCCAGGCGAAATCGTTCCAACGATCCGCGATGACTTGGGCGATCGATTGGCCGGCGTACGTCTCTTTGATGCCGGTCATCGCAAAGCTCCAGCGCTCGACGTGCTTGGTCGGGGACGCCTGCTCGATGCCGTCGCGGATGGTTTCGTAGGTCTTGAACTGGGCCAGGATGGCGCGTTCCTCGGGCTTGGCGATGCCCAGGGTACGGAACACGCCGCCCGCCACCTGATTATCCGGGTCCAGCGTATCGCCGATTTGCGGCGCGATCAGCACGAAGGTGAGCCAGATCGCGAAGGCGGCGAGCAGCGCATGGGACAGGTTTTTCATCCACAGCGACAGCAGCAGCCCCAGCGTGAAGAAGATCGAGATGTAGAGAATGGCGGCAATATCGACAATGAGCAGCCGCAGCCATTCGTCCGGGGTCAGAACGACTTTGCCGATCAGCATGATGCCGAGCGCGCCGAACAGGAAGGTCGCGGTCAGCACGCCGCCGATCAGCACCAAGTTGCCAAGGATTTTGCCGCCGATGAAGGTGGATTGGGTCAAGGGCCGCGTCAAAATCAGGGCCAGCGTGTTGCGCCCGCGCTCGATCGCCGCCGCGCGGTAGCCGAGCACGATGCCGAGCACGGCGCCAATGATCTCCATATACTCGATGAAGCCGCGCAAAAGCTTCAGCGGCAGATAGGTTGGAGGGGCGATGGAGGCGGCCGACTTGCCAAGCTCGATGAGCTGGGCCTTGCCTTCGTTGTAGGCCGCCACCTCGTCCTGCAGGGCGAGGCCGGAGACGACCAGCGCGACCAGACCGGCCAGGAACATGAAGGCGGTGATGACCATCAGGAGCGAGGTGCGCCGGGCGTCCGACACTTCCTTGCCGGCGATAGTGGTCATGGCGCGAATCGCGCTCACGGAACTAGTCATTGTACTCGCTCCTTGAGGCGTCGAAATTGCGGACGGCGCGTACGATCCCGTAGGCGGCGAGCAGGATGACGCCGAGATAGATGAGAACGCCGGACGTGGTGGATTGCGCCATGTGCACGCTGGGCGGGAAGCCAAGAATGGCGGCGGCCAGCGACCGGTAAATGTCCATCAGCGAGAACGGGCCGAGGATCGTGGCGCTGATGTCGAAGAACGATCCCGTCGTGGGCACCACCGTCGCCTTGATGGGATTGAGCGCGTTCATCGGATTGGTGTTGCTGGTCAGCTGCGGCAGGATGAACGTCATGGCCAGCCAGATGGTGACGGGGATGAGCAGGGCCAGCGACTCCGAGCGCGCGACCACGGCGAAATACATGCCGAACAAGCCGAACGCGATCAGGCAGAGGGCGGACACTCCGTAGAAGGCGGATAGATGCTTCCAGTCGGAGAGGGTGAGGGTCTGGCCCGGCAGCAGCAGCATGGTGAGCGCGTTGACAGCCGCCGTAACCGCCAGGAGCGCGGCGATGGCGATGATCAGGGCAAGGATTTTTCCCAGCGCATAGGAGGTGCGGCTGACCGGCCGGCTGGCGATCAGGGGGAGTACGCCGGATTTCCGGTCGGCGCCGATCAGCTGCGTGCCGAGCACGATGGCGGCGAGCGCGCCCAGCAACGACACATAGGTCGTCATGTTGCGCAGATCCGACAGCGGCGACACTTCCAGCGCCGGATTGACCGGGATCTCTTTGCCGAGCGCTTTTAAGACGGGCACGGCCTTTTGGAAGATGCCATCCAAAGTGTGCGTGGCCGACCAGCCGAGATAGGCCGAGACCAAAACCATCGCCAGGAACATGGCGGTCAGCCAGACCACCGTGCGGTCGCGGATGGCGACCTGCAGCGCGGCCGTGGCGACCAGCCAGGCCTTGCTGCTGGGGACAGGGGGAGTTTCCAAGGGAGCGGGGAGGGTGAGGCTGGTCATGTCAAGCCGCCACCTTCGGGGCCATCGAGAGGTAGAGCTGCTCCAGCGCCGTATCATCTCCGAATTTGGCCAGCACGCCCTTCAACGTATCGTGGAACACCAGCTTGCCCTGGTTGAGAACCCCAATGCTGGTGCAGGTTTTCGACACTTCGCTGATCAGATGCGTGTTCATGAAAATGGTCGTGCCGAACTGCTTATTGAGACGGACGATCAGATCACGCAGCGTCTTGATGCCGAGCGGGTCGAGGCCTGAGGTCGGCTCGTCGAGGAACAGCACTTCCGGCCGATGCAGCATGGCCTGGGCCAGGCCGATACGCTGGCGCTGGCCTTTCGACATCGACCCGACGCGCTTGCCGGCCAGCGCCTCGCACTCGAGGAAGCCCATGGTTTCCCGGATGCGCGTGGCGGGATCGGCGACGCCGGAGAGTTTGGCGAAATAGCTGAGATTGGCCGTGGCGGTCATGCCGTCGTAGAGGCGCACGTTCTCGGGCACATAGCCGAGCTTGCCCCGCGCCGCCATGCTGCCGGTCACGACATCGTGGCCGCACACCTTGGCCGATCCCGACGTCGGCTGCAGCAGCGTGGTGAGGATGTTCTGCGTCGTGGTTTTGCCCGCGCCATTGTGGCCGAGGAAGCCGAACACTTCGCCCGCGCCAACCTCGAGCGTCAGACTGTCGAGAGCGACGTGGTCGCCATATCGTTTGGTGAGTTTGTCGATCTCAATTGCTGCAGGCATGACCAAGCGCTCCAAGAGCTGGCGCCGTCGGTGACGGCCGCTGATTTGAGCGAGGTTAGCCCACGAGAATTAGCAGCAACTTAGCTGGCGGCGGCACAAGCGTGGCGATTGAGTGTCACGAGCGCGACCAAGCGTCCTCAGTCCGGGGGAGTGCTCCGTGTGATGATTTCGCTTTGCCGTGTAGCAACGCCGCCGGTCGCAGCGTCTACACCACATCCTGCGATGCAAGCTTCGAACCCGCCGTGCGATCTTTTGGCTCCCTGGCCGGCTCCGCGATGGCTGTGCCAATGTTCGCCTTCCAACGTTTGACGATGCCGGATGCGCGCAGATCGGTAATTAGTGACGCGAGATATCCTAACAACGCGCCGAGCAGCGTGGTCGCGGCGATCGTCACCGTGCGGCGCGACGACGTCGGCTTGGACGGGGCAAAGGCCTCGGACACCACGATGGCGCTATCGCCAGGCAAGGTTTCCTGGGCCTGGGTTTCCTTCAGCCGGGTGAGAAAATTCACATAAAGGGTTTTGGTGGATTCGCGATCGCGCTCCAACTCGCCGAGTTCGAGCGTATCCAGATTTTTGCGCGTGAGTTCGCCCTTGAGCTTGTTGAATTCGGTCTCCAGCAGCTGAACTTCCTGGACGGCAATGGCCAACGATTGCTTCAAGCCGGCCACCACGCGCTGCACTTCGTCGTCGATGCGTCCATTCAAGGACTGCAGTTGGGACAACGCATTCTCGACATCGGGATGGTTGGCGCCAAAGCGCGTCTTGAGATCAGCGGCCTTGCTGCGCAAGTCGGCTGCCGTGTGCTCCAGATCGGATATCTGCTTGGATTCTGACACGAAACTGAGGGCCCTCAGGGCAGTCTTGTCAGAGCCAATTTGCTCGACTTGCCGTTGGCGCGCCGAAAATTTGAGGACATTGGCCCGCGCGTTGATGAGATTGTTGGTGTGCTGGCCAAGTTCAACCTCATTCAGGTTCTGCTGTCCCACCTGAATCAGGTCGTGATCCATGCGGTATTGCAGTGTCTTTTCTTCGGCGGCCTGGACCTTGCCGCGCATGGTTTCAATCTGCGCCTGCAGCCATTGATTGGCTTGTCGCGTGGCTGAAATACGGGCTTGCTGCTTGCGCTGCATGTAGGTCGTGCCGATGGCGTTGGCGACCTTTGCCGCCGTTTTCGGATCGGGATTGCTGAACTTGACGTCGACCAAGAAGGTCGCTCCGACCCGCTCGACAGTAAGGCTGGCCAGGAACAACTCCACCAGATCGTCAGGAACGCCCAGTTGCGGATCGGCCGCGGTGGCGGTAACAGGCTCGGCAGGGATGCCATAGAGGCCGAGCGTCTTGATCAGGTAGCGCGCCAACGAAGCCGAACGCATCAGTTCGATCTGGCCATCGACGATGGACTTGTCGGGGCTGACGTCGCTGGTGACGCTGTCGACGCGCACCACGCGCTTTTCGGTGGTCTCGATTTCCAATTGGGCGACGGCCTCGTAGGTCCGCCCCTGCATAACAATGTAGGTCAGCCCCGTCAGCAACCCCAGAACTGTCGCCGCGCTGATCCACTTCCAGCGCCGCAAGGCCGGCAGCAGCCAAGCGAATTGTCCAAAATTGAACTCAGTCTCGGTCAGGTTCCGCCATTCGTCGGGAATGCGTATGGCTGACTGGGAGGTGGGCTTCATCTCAACCATAGCATAGTGGACTCCAAACGCTCGTCGGACAGCGGCCGTTTGCCCGCAGAGCTTGCGACGACAACAGATTACCTACGAAACTCCGGGCCGGGGCGCACGTCCCTAGCTTGAGATTGGTTATCGTGCGTCAGGTGCAAGGCTTGTCAAGTCGCGAGCGGGTCTTTGGCTGCGGCTAAACGGTTGCGCGGCGCACCAGTTGGCGGAACACAATTCACCCTGTCCGCATTCGACTGATTGCCGCCATCGCGGCGCTAGGGCACAAGCCAGTCCTGATCTGGCGACGATTGCGGATCGGGCAGTTCGGTACAGCGCAAAGGGATTGACGTGCAGATACAGTTCGCCCTTGCGGGACTGCATCGGGTGGGGCGTGGCGCTGAAGTGGCTTTCGAGTCGGTCGCCGAGCAGCTGGCCGGCAATGCAAGTGATCAGGTGACCCTGGTCGGGTCGGGGCAGGTGCGCAGCGATCGCCGCTATCGTTTCGAACGCGTTCCCATGATCGGGCGCGAACGGTTTGAGTCATGGCCAAAACTGCCGTATTTCCGCAATGAGATGGCCTATGAAGAATTCACCTTCGCGTCGCGCCTGATGCTGTCAGGCGTCAGCCGCGACGCTGATATCACCGTCACCTGCGGCTATCCCTATACCAACTGGGCTCTTCGCGCCCGAGGTAGCGGCAAGCATCGACCGCTGCATGTGTTCGTCACCCAGAATGGCGACTGGCCTGCCCATGAGCGCAAAAGCGAGTATCGCCATTTTTTCTGTGATGGCCTGGTCTGCACCAATCCGAGCTATTTCAACCGCAATCGCGAGCGCTGGCCCTCGGTTTTGATCCCCAATGGCATCGATCCGGCGCGCTTCCAGGTTGGTTCCGAAAACCGCGCCGGATTGGGGCTGCCGCTGACGGGCCCAATCGTGTTGATGGTGGCCGCCGCTGACGCCAGCAAGCGCGTCCTCGAGGGGCTGCGCGCGGTCGCCGACCTTCCGGACGTTCATTGCGTTGTTGCCGGTGACGGCCCCTTGCGCAATGAGTTGGATGCGCTCGGAAATCAGCTCATACCGGGACGGTACCAGCGGCGGAAATTTCCGCACCATCAAATGGCGGACCTCTACCGCAGCGCCAGTATTCTGCTGCATCCGACCATCGGGGAGTCGTTCGGCAACATCTACGTCGAGGCCATGGCCTGCGGACTGCCAGTGGTGGCGCATGACGAAGATCTGACGCGGTGGATCTACGATGGGCGCGCCGAGCTTGTCGATGCGACGTCACAAAGCGCGTTGGTGGCCGCCATGGGGAGAGCGCTTGGAAAGCCTGCTGCCGCCCACGCCGAGGCCGCCGCTTACGCTGCCGAACGTTTTTCTTGGACAACCATAGCCCAGCAGTATCGGGCGTTCTTTGCTGAACTCCTGAGCCGCAGGTCCTGACCCGATGCCATTCGTCTTGGTGCCAATCGCTGGTTCGTACGTGAGTTGACATTGTCATGACAGGACCGGTAACGGCGCGTTTTCTGGGCGTGAGTTTCCATCTGAGAACGCTGGAGGAGGCCGCCGGCGACATCCTGGCTCAGGGTCTGGCCCCGTTCGAATATGTGGTGACGCCAAATGTTCAGCACATGGTGCGGCTGCTTGAGCAGCCCGAAAGTCTGCGTCCGCTCTATGAGCCGGCCTGGCGGGTGTTGTGCGACAGCCGGGTCCTGAGCCGGCTGGCGCGCTTCGAGGGCGTGCACCTTCCTGTCACCACGGGCAGCGATTTGACGGCGCATCTGCTGCGCACAGCGGCAGGGAACGGCACGCCCGTCGCGATTGTCGGCCCGACCGCCGAAGACGCGGCGCGTCTGCGCGCATTGCTTCCCAAACTGTCTTTCATCTGCCACGCGCCGCCGTTCGGTTTCATCAAGGATGCCGGCGAAGTGGACAAGGCCGTGCGCTTTGTCGTCGAGGCCGAGGCTCCATTGGTTTTTCTGGCCGTAGGTACCCCTCAGCAAGAAGTGCTTGCGCGCCGGCTCAAGAACGAGCCCGGCGCGCGCGGCGTCGGCCTGTGCATCGGCGCCTCAATCGATTTTCTAACCGGCAAACAGCAACGCGCTCCGCTTTGGATGCAGCGGATAGGATTCGAATGGCTGCATCGCCTTGTGACCAATCCGGTTCGGCTGGGCCACCGCTATTTCATTGAGTGTCCGAAGATTTTCTACTTTATTTACCGCGAACGCCGTAGCGCGCGTAGCCGTTGAGCGGACGCGCCCGGCACGGATCTGAGACGTGCAAGTCGCTTGCGCAGGGAGATAGTGCACCGATGACATCAATCACAAAATTGGTCTGCTCTTTCGCCACCCTCGCTATGCTGTGGTTGACCGTAAATCCGGTGTGCGCCGCCGAGACGATCTGGCGGACCTTGCGGATCGGCGGCGGCTGGCTGACGTCGATAGATATTTCACCGGACGGCGCCACCCGCGTCGTGCGCACCGACACCTATGGCGCCTACATCTGGGACCAGGAGCGGGCCGAATGGCGCCAACTCGTGACCGCCGGGTCGATGCCAGGCCCGCACGCTGAGTCCGACTATGGTCAGGGCGTGTAAGAGTTGCGCATTGCGCCGAGC
Organism: Hyphomicrobiaceae bacterium; assembly: GCA_031393505.1. Taxonomy (GTDB): domain Bacteria; phylum Pseudomonadota; class Alphaproteobacteria; order Rhizobiales; family Hyphomicrobiaceae; genus JANYHF01. The sequence continues at coordinate 21,172 of JANMVX010000073.1, forward strand.
AAGCCGTCGCGTCTCTACATGTCCTATCGCGGTTTCATCTATCGCAGCGACGACCGCGGGAGACATTGGGCGCAAACCGCTTTCCGGCGCGTTGAAATGGAACCGAACGACGGCTTCCGGACCAATGGCCAGAAGCTCGCCGTCGATCCCGCCAATCCCGATGTTGCCTACGCCGGCACAGCGAAAGACGGGCTGTTCATGACCCGCGATGCGGGTGCGTCCTGGCAGACCGTGGCGGCAATTCCGAAGGCCAAGGCAGCGCAGAATGGCGGCTTTCCGGGCTATGCCGGCATCGCGCTGGACCCGACGTCTGGGTTGGTGCAGGGGCGCACGAAAGCGGTTTACGTAAGCAGCTTTGGCCAAGGCGTTTTCAAAAGCGTCGATGGCGGATCGACCTGGCAGCGGCTCGCTGGCGGCCCTGAGTTCGTCAGCCACGCCAAGATCGCGCGCGACAGTGCTTACTATGCCGCCGGCGATCTTGATTCCACAGTGTGGCGCTATTGGCAGGGCGCCTGGAAAGACATCACGCCGGCGCCGGGCGTTTGGCAAACCGTTGTCGTCGATCCGGCGGATGCGGCACGCCTCATAGCGGTGCGCGAGGGGGGCTATCTCAACATCAGCCATGATCGCGGCGCCAGTTGGGATGGCATCATCTGGGGGCCGACGGGCAAGAACGTCCGCGCCGGCGGCGGCATCGCGTGGCACGCCTGGACCAACGAAGGCTATATGTCGGTCGGCGACATGGAGATGGATCCTGTTACACTTGGTCGGCTGTGGTTCGCCGAGGGGATCGGGTTCTGGTTCACAGACCTGCCGCCGGGGCCGGGGTCGCCGCCAGCAATTACCTTCACCGGACAAAGCCAGGGCATCGAACAACTGGTTGCGACCAACATCTTGGCGCCACCCGGCGGAAAACCAATCGTCGCCAGTTGGGATCGACCGGTGTTCCGTGTCGACGATCCCGAGGTCTATCCCGAGACACATGGGCCCGACAACGCCAATGCCATCATCGGCGGCTGGGCGCTCGACTATGCCGCGACCGATCCCACCTTCGTCGCGGGGATCATGTCGTGGGGGGAGGAAAAATCTGGCTATTCCACTGATGGCGGAAAAAGCTGGACCCCATTCGCGTCCTATCCGCCTCTGGAACGGGCCTTCGGCGGCTGCCTGGCTGTCAGCAGTCCACAGAACATCGTTTGGGCTGCGTCAGACAATCAACCAGCCTTTGTTACCAATAATGGCGGAGCGAGCTGGACTGCAATCACCCTCCCAGGCCTGCCGGCGAAGGGCGAGTCTGGTTGGAGTTTCGCTCATTATCTCAACCGGCATATTGTCGCCGCAGATCGGGTTAAACCGGGCGTGTTTTATCTCTACAACTACCTCAAGGGCCTCTATCGGTCGGAGGACGGCGGGAGCACCTGGGCGCTTGTCCACAAAGGCGAAATCGGCGCCTGGACGGGCTACAATGCCAAGCTTCGTTCGGCGCCGGGCAAAGCTGAACAGCTGTACTTCACCGCAGGCCCGCAGAGCGGCGCAAAACCGGCGGCTTCCCCCTTTATGCGTTCCAACGATGGTGGCGCAACTTGGCGGCCTGTGCCGAGAGTGCTGGAAGTCATGGCGTTTGGCTTTGGCAAAGCAGCCAAAGCGAGTGGCGATCCTGCCATTTTTATCGTCGGCTGGGTCGACAAAACCTACGGCCTGTGGCGCTCCGACGATGGCGCCGCGTCATGGACCAAGATCGGCGATTATCCGCTCGGCAGCCTGGACGAAATTCGCACTGTCGAAGGCGACAAGGATACGTTCGGCAAGGTTTACATTGGCTTCGGCGGCTCGGGTTTCGCCTATGGGGCACTGAAGTAATTTTGTCGAACGGGAGTTCGGTAGATCCTCAGGGGACGTGTGGGGCAAAAGCTCCCGTAAGATGATCGTGCATCGGCTGCACGGCCGTCTCGATCTTGAACTCGGCTTCGATTTTGGCCCGGGCCGCGACGCCCAGCCGCGCGCGTAATGCAGGATCGCTCAGCACGGTTTCGAGTTTCTGCGCCAGGTCGGTCCAGTCCGTCGGGTTGAACAGAAGCCCCTCGTGACCATCCTCGATCAGCTCCGGTACGCCCGCGACGCGGCTGGCGATGGCCGGAACGCCCAGTGCCATGGCCTCCATGAGAACAACCGGCAAGCCTTCCATAAAGCTGGCGAGGACCAGCACATCGGACGCAGCGACCTCGGCCAGCGTTTCGGCCTCGCTGAGCTGGCCGCGCAGGGCGACCGCTGCGCCAAGCCCGAGATCGCGGATGGTCGCTTCGATGTGGGCGCGCTCGTCGCCGTCCCCGACCAGCACGAGTTCGGCCTTATGGCCGCGCTTCAGGACCTCCGCAAAGGCCATCAGCAGGCCGGTATGGGCCTTTTCCGGCGACAACCTAGCGACGCAAATGACGCGGGGGCTTGCGCCCGGCCGGGCCGCCGGGCGTGCAGGCAGATCGGCCAGTTGCAATCCGCAACGGGAAATGAAGAGCTTGTTCCAATGCGCGGCTGCGACGGTTCGCATCGCTTGCGCGCGACCGAAATACGACACACAGGCGACGAACGCGGCGTGCTTGATCTTGTCGCCCAGCAGCAGCCCGGCAGGATAGTCAGTTTCCGATATGCCGTGCAGAGTCAGGCTCCAGGGAATGCCCATGAGGAGGCTTGTCAGCAGGCCGACAGCGGCGCCGGAATTGCCGAAGTGATTGTGCAGGTGGCTGATCGACCGGCGCTTGAGTTCGCGCGCCAGCACCACCGCCTCAGCAAAATGCACGATACCGAGCAGCAGCGATCCCAGGCCAGGCGGACGATGCCGCAAAGCCATGCCGAATACCCGCAAATATGTCAACGGCTCGGTCGCCAGCGTCGCTCCATGCGCCACCAGCAGCGCCAAGGGCTGCACGGGTAGCACGTACCAGGTTTCGGCATGGGCGGTGTGGTCTTGAGCCGATTTCAGCTCGCCAGCCGGCGGCCGGCGGATGCTGAACGTATCGATCCGCAACCCAGAATTGCGGAGCGCTTCGATCTCGCGTCTGATGAAGGTGTGCGACGGCGCTGGATACACGCTGACGAGGTAGCCAATGTGCATATCAGGGTCCTGAAAGCCGATAGGGTTC
>JANMVX010000082.1:0-1501 GCA_031393505.1 Hyphomicrobiaceae bacterium
GCCAAGGCGCAGTCCGACCCGGTGGCCAGGGCGGCGCTCGGCATCATGCTGGTGCTGTTCACCTATACGTTCGCCGAGAACCTGGAGATCCTGATCTACCTGTTCTGGCCCGGTATGATCATCGTCGGCATTGCGATGAAACGGCGGTTCGTGCAGCCGTTCCACAATTTCATGACACCGTAATGTGAAATCGGCGGGCGCGGGATCGTTCCATCCATCGCGCCCGCCGGCTTGATCAGAACAGGCCTTCGATCTGGCCTTGCGGATTGAGGCGGATGGTGTTCGCGCTCGGCACCCTGGGAAGGCCGGGCATGGTCATGATCTCGCCGGTGATGACGACGAGGAATTCAGCACCTGCCGACAGCCGGACCTCGCGGATCGCGACGACATGGCCGGACGGCGCGCCGCGCAGGTTGGGGTCGGTCGAGAACGAGTACTGGGTCTTGGCCATGCAGACCGGCAGATGTCCGTACTGCGCCTGCAGCTCCTTGAACTGCGTGCGCACGGCCGTATCGCCGACGATGTCGGAGGCGCCGTAGATCTGGGTCGCGATGGTCTTGACCTTGTCCCACAGCGGCATGTCGTCGGGATAGAGCGGCTTGAAGGCGGCCTTGCCGCTGTCGGCCACGGCGACGACGTGCCGGGCCAGCTCCTCGATGCCCTTGCCGCCGTCGGCCCAGTGGTTGCACAAGAACACCATGGTGCCGACGCTCTCGGCGGCTTCCATCACGGCGCTGACCTCGGCGTCGGTGTCGGCGATGAAGCGGTTGATCGCGACGATCGGCGGCACGCCGAAGCGCTTCACGTTCTCGATGTGACGCTTGAGATTGTCGCAGCCCTTGGTGACGGCGGCGACGTTCTCGGTTTTCAGGTCGTCCTTGGCGACGCCGCCGTGCATCTTCAGGGCACGCACGGTAGCGACGATGACGGCTGCGGCTGGTTTCAGGCCGGCCTTGCGGCACTTGATGTCGAAGAATTTTTCCGCGCCGAGATCGGCGCCGAAGCCGGCTTCGGTGACGACGTAATCACACAGCTTGAGCGCGGTCTTGGTGGCGAGCACCGAGTTGCAGCCGTGCGCGATGTTGGCGAACGGGCCGCCGTGGATAAAGACGGGATTGTTTTCGAGCGTCTGCACCAGGTTGGGCATCAGCGCGTCCTTGAGCAGGACGGTCATCGCGCCGCTGCCGTTGAGCTCCTTGGCGGTGATCGGTTTGCGGTCACGGGTGTAGCCGATGACGATGTTGCCGATGCGGCGCTCGAGGTCCCCGAGGTCCATCGCGAGGCAGAAGATCGCCATGATCTCGGAGGCGACCGTGATGTCGAAGCCGTCCTGGCGCGGGAAGCCGTTGGCGACGCCGCCGAGCGAGTTGACGATCTGGCGCAGCGCGCGATCGTTCATGTCCATGACGCGGCGCCAGACGATGCGGCGCTCGTCGATGCCGAGCGCGTTGCCCCAGTAGATGTGGTTGTCGATCAGCGCCGAGAGCAGATTGTGCGCCGA
>JANMVX010000145.1:0-27033 GCA_031393505.1 Hyphomicrobiaceae bacterium
TTGCTCCGCACCCCTCTCACCACCGGTACGGAGCAAGCGGCCGCCCCTCACCTGTCGCTGATTTCCTCGCGCTTCGCGCTCGGAGCGACATCCTCTCCCCCTAAAAAGGGGGAGAGGAGAAGATCCGTACTCTCCTCTCCCCCATCTTTGGGGGAGAGGAGACCGCGTCTCGCAGGCGGCCTTTTTGCCGCCAAGAGCCACGCGGTCGGTGAGGGGTTGCCGCTTGCTCGGATCCTCGCGCCACAGTCACGGAGCAAGCAGCGGCCCCTCATCCGGCCCTGGATCCTCGCTGCGCTCGGGGGCCACCTTCTCCCCCTGAAGAAGGGGGAGAAGGCAAAACAGCGCCGCGCTCTTTTCCTCTCCCCCATCTTTGGGGGAGAGGAGACCGCGTCACCTGCGCGGAGGCGCAAAAGCAAATGGGCAGCGCGTTTCAGCGCAAGAGCCACGCGGTCGGTGAGGGGCTGCCGCTTGCTCCGTACCCTTCTCACCACCTGTACGCAGCAAGCTCCTGCCCCTCACCTGTCGCTGGTTCCTCGCGCTTCGCGCTCGGGCGACATCCTCTCCCCCGCGAAGAGGCGGGGAGAGGAGTAGAATGCGCGACCTCACCCGCCGGCCGGGTAGTTCGGGCTCTCGCGTGTGATCGTTACATCGTGAGCATGGCTTTCGCGCAGGCCCGCCGCGGAAATGCGGATGAACTGCGCCTTTTCCTGGAACTCTTTGATGGTCGGCGCGCCGCAATAGCCCATGGCCGCGCGCAGGCCGCCGACCAACTGGTGCAGCACGCTGCCTGCCGGCCCCTTGTAGGGCACCTGGCCTTCGATGCCCTCGGGCACCAGCTTCAGCGAATCCTTCACTTCCTCCTGAAAATAGCGATCCGCCGAGCCGCGCGCCATGGCGCCTACCGAGCCCATGCCGCGATAGGCCTTGTAGGTCCGGCCCTGGTAGAGGAAAACTTCGCCCGGGCTTTCATCCGTACCCGCCAGGAGCGAGCCGACCATGACGGCGTTGGCGCCGGCCGCGATCGCCTTGGCGAGATCGCCGGACACCTTGATGCCGCCGTCGGCAATTACGGGCACGCCCGATTTCGCGGCTTCCTCGGCCGAGTCCAGGATCGCCGTGAGTTGCGGCACGCCGACGCCGGCGACAATACGGGTGGTGCAGATCGAACCCGGGCCGATGCCGATTTTCACGGCGTCCGCGCCAGCGTCAATCAGCGCGCGCGTCCCCTCGGCGGTGGCCACGTTGCCGGCGATGATTTGGACGCGGTTGGAGGTTTTGCGGATGCGCTCCACTGCCGCCAGCACGCGGCTGGAATGCCCGTGGGCGGTATCGACCACCAGCAGATCGACGCCGGCCTCGATCAGCCGCTCCGAGCGGGCAAACCCTTCGTCGCCCACCGTGGTCGCCGCCGCCACGCGCAACCGCCCGCGCGCGTCCTTCACCGCATTGGGATAGGCCTTGGCTTTCTCGATGTCCTTGACCGTAATGAGACCGACGCAGCGGTTGTCGTCGTCCACCACCAGCAGCTTCTCGATGCGGTGCTGATGCAACAACCGCTTGGCCTCGTCGGCCTTCACGCCCTCGCGGACAGTGATGAGTTTGCGGGTCATCAGCTCGGAGACGGGCTGGGTCAGGTCCGAAGCGAACCGCACGTCACGGTTTGTGACAATGCCGGCGAGCTTTCCGAACCGTTTGCCGCTCTTGCTCGGCTCGACGACCGGGATGCCGGAAATCCGGTGCTCCGCCATCAGCGCAAGCGCATCGGCGAGCGTGGCGTCGGGCGCGATGGTCACGGGATCGACCACCATGCCGCTCTCGTACTTTTTCACCTGCGCCACCTGGGCGGCCTGCACCTCGGGACTGAGGTTGCGATGGATGACGCCGATGCCGCCCGCCTGCGCCATCGAAATGGCCAGCCGCGCCTCGGTAACCGTGTCCATCGCTGACGACAGGATCGGGATGTTCAGCGTAATATCGCGCGTGATGCGCGTGCCGGTGTCGACGTCCCCTGGAAGGACATTTGACGCACCGGGACGCAACAGCACGTCGTCAAATGTCAGAGCGATTTCGGAATCGAGCGCGCGCAACCGTTTCGCCATGATCCGGTCTCCTGGGCTATGAAATTGTGAGGACTCATGGCGATCAATAGCACCGCTGATCGCAGCGAGAAAGCCGCTGCGACGACGAGCGCACGGTTGCTTGGCGGTCAGTCTCCGGGTTCGTTGAACACCATGGTCTTGTCGGCCCCGACATGGCAGCCGATGCAGTTGCCGGCGAACCGGATGGGCGTGTTCTTGAGATTGGCGACATTGGCCTCACCGTGAGCGCGAAGCCACCATGGCATGGCTGTGATGCGGATCGGCGCCGTGTCCAGCGCCACGCCGCGCAAGAGCCAACTGTAGGTTTTGCCCACGGCGCCGTCGGCCGCGTTTGCAACCAGGTAGGCTGCAATGTCGGCGCGCACTGATTCACCGAGCACGGCATTTTCGCCGAAGTGATTGTCAAGGCTAGATAAAATCGCGCGCCAGGAGCGCTGCGGCAGCATCTGCGGAGCAAACACCATATGACAGGCCCCGCACTCCTTGACCGTGGCCACGTGGTCGATTTTGGGCACCCGCAACCGTTCGGCCTGGACCGGCGAGAGCGTCGCGATCATGACCGCGGCGCTGGCCGCCACCGCCCAAATCCTACCCAGCATCATATCGGCTCCTTGCGTGTCGAATGGATTCGATTATGAAAGGGCCAGCAGGCTGCGGGAGCAAGATACCATTCGGACACCAACGGCGCCGCGAACTCTCATGCCCGAGGATAAGTCTGCCGTTGCAGAGCCTTGCCGCCCTGTGGTGGTTGCCGGCAACTGGCTCGATGCCCTATGATCGGCAAATCACCTGCCCATTTGGCGGGGCGTCGGTTGCGGCCCCTAGTGCTTAGATGATGGGCCAGCTCACTCCAATCCAAGGACCATCCGCCATGCGCGATCCCATCGATACGTACCGCAACTATCTGATTCCCATGGTGATCGAGCAAACCAACCGGGGCGAGCGCTCGTATGACATCTATTCGCGCATGCTGAAGGAGCGCATCATTTTCCTGACTGGACCGGTCGAGGACGACATGAGCGCGGTCATCACGGCGCAGCTGCTGTTTCTGGAATCGGAGAATCCGAAGAAGGAAATCTCCATGTATATCAACTCTCCAGGCGGCAGCGTCACGGCCGGCATGGCGATTTACGACACCATGCAGTTCATCAAGCCGGACATCGCCACGCTGTGCAACGGCCTGGCCGCCTCCATGGGCTCGCTGCTGCTCACGGCCGGCACTAAGGGCATGCGTTACGCGCTGCCGAACGCCCGCGTCATGGTGCATCAGCCCTCGGGCGGCTTTCGCGGTCAGGCTTCGGACATCGAGCGGCACGCCGAGGATATCATTAAAATCAAGCGTCGGCTGAATGACATCTATGTCAAACACACAGGACAATCTCTTGAAATGATTGAAAAAACACTGGATCGCGATCACTTCATGTCGGCCGAGGAAGCGCTGAAATTCGGATTGATCGACGAAGTGCTGACCAAGCGCAAGGATCCGGAAGAGGCCGGCAGCGCTGCAAAACGCAGCTAACGCGCCGTTAAAGCGGCGGATTTCGCGTTCAGGTTAAGCGCGGAGGCTGGCAAGGGAAATGCACAGCCTCCGTGACGGCGACCCGACAACGACTGTGGCAATTGAGACGCTGACGCTTATATGACGTGAGTGAGACGGAGCGCGACGCCTTGATCAGGCTAGCTCGGGCGTGCTCAAATCGGTAAGACTCAGGGTCTAGGACTGATTTGCGACACGTTGCCGGCGGGGCGTTGACTGAAGGCTGCATCAGCGGCTGGGATTCTTCGCCCCTCATGGGCGAACAATTCCGCCCAACGAAAGCAAGACGAGCATGGCAGACAAGAACACACTTTACTGCTCCTTCTGCGGCAAGAGCCAGCATGAGGTGCGTAAGCTGATCGCCGGCCCGACCGTGTTCATCTGCGATGAATGCGTCGAACTGTGCATGGACATCATCCGCGAAGAGAACAAAACCTCGCTGGTGAAGTCGCGCGACGGCGTGCCGACCCCGCAGGAAATCTGCGCCGTGCTTGACGACTATGTGATCGGTCAGGTGCACGCCAAGAAGGTGCTCTCGGTCGCGGTCCATAACCACTACAAGCGCATCAATCACGCCGCCAAGAACAACGACGTCGAACTGGCGAAATCGAACATTCTCCTTGTCGGCCCCACGGGTTGCGGCAAGACGCTGCTGGCTCAGACGCTGGCGCGCATCCTTGATGTGCCGTTCACAATGGCCGATGCAACGACGCTGACCGAGGCCGGTTATGTCGGCGAGGACGTCGAGAACATCATCCTGAAACTGCTGCAGGCAGCCGACTACAACGTCGAGCGGGCGCAGCGCGGCATCGTCTATATCGACGAGGTCGACAAGATTTCGCGCAAGTCCGACAATCCCTCGATCACCCGCGACGTGTCGGGCGAGGGCGTGCAGCAGGCCCTGTTGAAGATCATGGAAGGCACCGTTGCGTCGGTACCGCCGCAGGGTGGCCGCAAACATCCGCAGCAGGAGTTCCTGCAGGTCGATACGACGAACATTCTCTTCATCTGCGGTGGCGCGTTCTCGGGTCTGGAGAAGATCATTTCGGCACGCGGCAGGTCGACTTCGATCGGCTTCAGCGCGAAAGTCCGTCCCGTCGACGAACGCCGTCATGGAGAAATCCTGAAGGAAGTCGAGCCCGAGGATCTGCTGAAGTTCGGCCTGATCCCGGAATTCATCGGGCGTCTGCCGGTTATTGCGACGCTTGAGGATCTCGATGAGCCGGCGCTGATCAAGATCCTGACCGAGCCCAAGAACGCGCTCACCAAGCAGTATCAGCGCTTGTTCGAAATGGAAGACGTGCACCTCACATTCTCGCAGGACTCGCTGGGCGCCATCGCCCGCCGCGCCATCGAGCGCAAGACGGGCGCGCGAGGATTGCGCTCGATTCTGGAGAGCATTCTCCTTGAACCGATGTTCGACTTGCCAGAGCTGAAGGGTGTGGAAGAGGTTGTGATCAGCCCCGAGGTGGTGGAGGGCAAGGCCAAACCGTTGCGGATCTATTCGGAACGGCAGCCGACGACGGGGACGGGAACGTCGTAGCAACGTCTGCAATTGACACTTGCATAGTGTCATCCACGGGCTTGTCCCGAGGATCCATCGTGCAACAGGCACCTGAGTTTGCGGATGGATGGATCCTCAGGACAAGCCCGAGGATGACACTGTGGGTGCAGCAAGTACGAGCCCGACACCGTCCCTACCCACTCGGCGAGGCTGTATTGAACGAGCGCGATGCCGCCTTATCTATTGACGACACGAAAGTCCTGCGATCTGCCGACCCATCGCGGACGTTTCCGAGCTGACAAGGAAAGACAACGATCATGGCCGAGGACAAAGTGACCACCAAAAAAGCCGCCGGATCGCCCGACCTCTACCCGGTGCTGCCGCTGCGTGACATCGTCGTCTTCCCCTACATGATCGTGCCGCTGTTCGTGGGCCGCGAAAAGTCCATCAATGCGCTCGAAGAAGTCATGCATGCCGACAAGCACATCCTGCTGGCGGCGCAAAAGAACGCCAGCGATGACGATCCGTCGTCGGACGCGATCTATTCCGTCGGCACGCTCGCCTCGGTGCTGCAGCTGCTGAAGCTGCCCGACGGCACCGTGAAGGTGCTGGTCGAGGGATCGGCGCGCGCCCGGATCAAGCGCTTCACCAACAACGCCAACTACTACGAGGCCGAAGTCGAACGCATTGCCGAGAGCCAGGGCGCCGAGGGCGAGATCGAAGCCATGGCCCGCTCGGCGATTTCGCAGTTCGAGAATTACGTCAAGCTGAACAAGAAGATCAGCCCTGAAGTGCTGGTCACGGTTTCGCAGATTGAGGACTATTCCAAGCTCGCCGACACCATCGCTTCGCATCTTGCGGTCAAGATCTCCGACAAGCAGGACGTGCTTGAAAACACGGTGCTCTCCGAGCGCCTGGAAAAAGTCTATGGCCTGATGGAGAGCGAGATCTCCGTGCTGCAGGTCGAAAAGAAGATCCGCTCGCGTGTCAAGCGTCAGATGGAGAAGACGCAGCGCGAGTACTATCTCAACGAGCAGATGAAGGCGATCCAGAAGGAGCTGGGCGACGGCGACGAGCGCGACGACATCGCCGAGTTCGAAGAGAAGATCGAGAACGTAAAACTCTCCAAGGAAGCCAAGGACAAGGCCCAGGCTGAGCTCAAGAAGCTGCGCCAGATGAGCCCGATGTCGGCCGAAGCGACCGTGGTGCGCAACTATCTCGATTGGCTGCTCTCGATCCCGTGGGGCAAGGGCACCAAGATCAAGCGCGATCTGGTCGAGGCCGAGAAGATACTTGAGGAAGAGCACTATGGCCTGGAGAAGGTTAAAGAGCGCATCCTTGAATATCTTGCCGTGCAGCAGCGCACCAACAAGCTGAAGGGCCCGATCCTGTGCCTCGTCGGTCCTCCCGGCGTGGGCAAGACCTCGCTCGGAAAATCGATCGCGAAAGCGACGGGCCGTGAGTTCGTGCGCATGTCGCTTGGTGGTGTGCGTGACGAGGCCGAGATCCGTGGCCATCGCCGCACCTACATCGGTTCCATGCCTGGAAAAGTCATCCAGTCAATGCGGAAAACCAAGAAGCCGAACCCGATGTTCCTCCTCGATGAGGTGGACAAGATGGGCCAGGATTTCCGTGGTGATCCGGCGTCGGCACTGCTTGAGGTGTTGGATCCCGAGCAGAACCACACCTTCAACGACCATTACCTGGAGGTCGACTATGACCTCTCCAGCGTCATGTTCGTGACCACGGCCAATACGCTGAACATCCCGCCGGCGCTGTTGGACCGTATGGAGATCATCCGTATCGCCGGCTACACCGAGCCGGAGAAGTTGGAGATCGCCAAGCGCCATCTGTTGCCGAGCGCTCAGTTGGCGCATGGTCTTGAGACGGCCGAGTGGAGCGTCGACCAGGACGCGCTGCGGTTGCTGATCCAGCGCTATACCCGCGAAGCCGGCGTTCGTTCGCTGGAGCGCGAGATTTCCAAGTTGGCGCGTAAAGCCGTCAAGGAGATCATGCTGAAGGGTTCGGGCAGCGTGCACGTCACGACCGCCAATCTCGGCGACTATCTGGGCGTGCCAAAATACCGGCATGGCGAGATGGAATCCGACGATCAGGTCGGCGTCGTCACGGGCCTGGCCTGGACCGAAGTGGGCGGCGAGCTGCTCACCATCGAAGGCGTCATGATGCCGGGCAAGGGCCGCATGACTGTCACCGGCAACCTGCGCGATGTGATGAAGGAGTCGATCCAAGCCGCCAACGCCTATGTGCGCTCGCGCTGCATTGATTTCGGCGTCACCCCGCCAACTTTCGAGAAGAAGGACATCCACGTGCATGTGCCGGAAGGCGCCACGCCTAAGGATGGACCATCAGCAGGCGTCGCAATGGCTACGGCCATTGTCTCGATCCTGACCGGCATTCCGGTGCGCCGCGATGTCGCCATGACCGGCGAGATCACGTTGCGCGGCCGCGTGCTGCCGATCGGCGGCTTGAAGGAGAAGCTGCTGGCAGCGTTGCGCGGTGGACTGAAGACCGTCATCATCCCCGAGGACAACGTCAAGGATCTGGCGGATATCCCCGATGAGGTGAAGAACGCGCTGGAGATTATCCCGGCCGCCCGCGTCGACGACGTGCTTAGGGTTGCCTTGACACGCATGCCGGTTCCGATTGTCTGGAACGAGGATGAAGTCGTCGCGGCAGTCGCGGTAGACGGAGCCGACGACGAGGCGGCCAATCTGACGGCACACTGACTTTCCTCTCCCCCTCGCTCTTCCGCGAGGGGGGAGAGGAGACCGCGTCCCCTGCGCGGAGGCGCAAAAACAAACGGGCAGGCGACCTTTTGGGAGCCAAGAGCCGCGCGGTCGGTGAGGGGCAGCCGCTTGTTCCGCACTTGGTGAGGCCGGTCCGGAGCAAGTGGCTGCCCCTCACCTGTCGCTGATTCCTCGCGCTTCGCGCTCGGGCGACATCCTCTCCCTTTGCAAAGAGGCGAGGGGAGAGGAGAAGACTCGCCCTTCCCACACTCCTCAAGACGACCGTTTTCTGTGAAATAAGGCGGAATGTCGGGCTTTTTTGATGTTTTTGCCACTAGCCAAAGCCGATCCCGGGAGCTATAGGCAGAGCACGTTTCGCCTCGTTCGAGCCGAACTTACCCCTCAAATCATTCCCCTAAGCGTTGTTGTGAAAGGTCATGTCATGAACAAGAAAGAGCTGGTTGCGGCGATTGCTGATGAATCCGCGCTGACTAAGGAAAAAGCCGGCGAAGTCATCGACAGCTTGTTCGTCCATATCGAGAAGAGCCTGACCAAGCATGAGGAAGTCCGCATCCCCGGCTTCGGCACCTTCAAGGTCAGCCACCGCGCCGCACGCACCGGCCTGAACCCGCAGACCAAGGCTCAGATCCAGCTGCCGGCGACTACGGTTCCCCGCTTTACGGCAGCCAAGAACCTGAAGGAAGCTATCGCCGCGAAGTAGCTGAAGGAGGCAATGGGCAATAGGCGATAGGCAATCTCATGATATTATTGCCCATTGCCCATTGCCCATTGCCCATTGCCAAAACTTTCGGGCGGTTAGCTCAGTGGTAGAGCGCTTCGTTTACACCGAAGATGTCGGGAGTTCGACCCTCTCACCGCCCACCATCGATCCATCTTTCGATGGTTCAGCCAGCGACTTGAGAATCGTGCAACACGGGGCCGGGCCGTTCAGGCAATTGGCGTCGCACTCGGCGATCTGCCGGCGCAAATCCAGCTCCAGCCGGCGCAGCTCCTCGCGCTTCTGGCGCACTTGAGCCAGCTGGCTCAGCGCCAGATCGCGGGCTTCGTTGCAGGTGCGGTTTTGTGCCGTCGCCAGATGCGCCAGCGCTCGAACCTGTTCCAGGGAATATCCAAGCGCGCGGCAATTCTTCACGAACGCCAGCCGCTTGACGTCGTCATCGCCATAGTTGCGCTGACCACCCGGCCCCCGTCCCGCCTTGGGCAGAATGCCGATCTCTTCGTAGTAGCGGATGTTGGGTACCGCCACGCCGCTGCGCCGGCCGAGGTCGCCAATGCCGAAACCGTGATTGCGGGATGTCGCTTTGGTGCTCATTCCCGCTTGTAGCTCAAGTTACTTGAGGCGCCAAGGTATGCATCCGATCAACCTTAGGAGTCGGCGCAATGGCCATATCGAAAATGGACATCCTGGCTGGTGGAGGCGCGGCTGCAGCCTGTGCGGCCTGCTGCGCCGCAGGGATGCTACCCGCATCGGCGCTCGCCTTTGCCAGCGTTTCTGGCGCCAGCTTTGCCGAGTGGGGCGAGAAGGGCCTGATCCTGGCCGTGGTCGGCCTGGGCAGCGTGTTTCTCGTGTCACGCTGGTTGCGGCCGGCGGCGCCAGCCAGCCATGCGGGTTGTGGCTGCGGACCCTCCTCGTCCGTCAAAGAGGGCGCGTCTTGCCCGGCGCCCACGTCCACCAACTAAACTGCCTCACAAACAAGGACTTCGATCATGAACCGCCGCGCATTCCTGACATCGCTCGCCCTGGCCGGCATCGCCCTGCCCACGGCAGCCGCCCAAGCCTTCACCAACGCCTTCACTACGAAGGCCTTTGACAAGACCGCCTTCGAAGCCGCGCAAGCCGCCGGCGCGCCAACTCTCATTCACGTCTTTGCGCCCTGGTGCGAGACCTGCACGGCGCAACGGGACGTGCTCGGCAAGCTGGAGGCCGATCCGGCCTACAAAGCCCTTGTGGTCTTCAATGTGGACTTCGATGGCGAAAAGCCCGTCATGCGCGGTTTTGGCGCGCAAAGCCGTAGCACGTTGATCGCCTTCAAGGGCAAAACCGAAGTCGGCCGCCTGGTCGGCGACACCAAGGCGGCCTCGATCAAAGCCTTGCTGGCCAAGGCCGTGGCATAACCCGTGCCCGTGTCCAGCTTCGCCTTTGCGCTCATTGCCGGCATGCTGTCGACTTTGTCGCCCTGCGTGCTGCCGATGTTGCCACTGGTGCTGGGCACGGCGATGTCAAAACACAGATTGGGTCCGCTGGCGCTTGCCGGCGGGCTTAGCCTATCATTCGTGGCCGTCGGCCTGTTCATCGCGACCATTGGATTTACGCTCGGGCTCGATGAGCGGGTGTTTGGCGCGGTCGCCGCCGTGCTGATGATCCTAGTTGGGGCGGTGCTGGTGATCCCCGCGCTCGACAGTCGCGTGGCCACGACCATGGGGCCGGCGAGCAATTGGGCGCAGCGCCGTTTTGGCGGCGGCGACCGCGAAGGCTGGTTCGGCCAATTCGGCGTCGGCCTGCTGCTCGGCGCCGTCTGGAGCCCCTGCGTTGGGCCTACGCTTGGGGCCGCGTCCCTGATGGCGGCGCAGGGGCAGAACCTTGGCCAGGTTGCCCTGATGATGTTGCTGTTCGGCCTCGGCGCTGCGCTGCCCTTGCTGCTGATCAGCCTCTTGTCGCGCCAGACGCTTATGCGCTGGCGTGGCAACCTCATGGCCGCCGGCAAGGGCGGGAAATGGGCGCTTGGCGGGGCCCTGATCGTGCTAGGCGCGCTGGTGCTCACGGGCGCCGACAAGGTGCTGCAAACCGAGCTTTTGCACCTGTCGCCGAGGTGGCTTTCGGAGCTGACGACGCGCTATTGATCAGCGCCCACGCTCGACCGCTTGCAGTCCAGCAGCGGTTTCGCGTTGTAGCGCCTGCCAGCCCAGGAACGCTGCCGCGAGCAGCAGAAGGGTCGACAGAAAGAACGGCGCACCGGGGATCCCTGCGCCTTTCCAGTCGCCGATGAACTGCGCAAACGTCAGCGTGAACAGTCCCGGACCGATCAGGCCGGACACGCCGCGCAGGCTCGCGAGGGCGCCCTGAAGTTGGCCCTGCTGCGTCGGCCCGACCTTGGACGTCATCAGCGCCTGAACCGCCGGTCCTGCTGTGCCCCAGAGCGCGACTACCGGGATGCCCAGCGCCATCCACCAGACGTCCGGGGCCAGACCATAGATGGCGAAGCCAACTGCGCCGGCGGCCAGACCACCAATCAGCACACGGCTCTCGCCAAACGTCTTGACCAGATACTTGGTGCCAAGCGCTTGCATCAGCGCGCTGCAGATGCCCACGGCAGCCAAAAACAATCCGACCAACTTGGGGCCAGAGCCATAGCGGTACCCGACATACAGCACCGTGGTGCTGGGCAGAACTTCGTGGGCCAGAAAGCTTAAGAAGTTGACGAAGGAGAGGGGCATCAGCCCTGGCACAGATTGCAGAAAGCGCAAGGATCCCAGCGGATTGGCGCTGCGCAACTTGAACGTGCTGCGCTTGTCCGGGCTGAGACTCTCCGGAAGCACGAACCAGCCATAAGCGAAGTTGGCCAGGCTGAGGACCGCCGCCAGCCAGAACGGGGCGCGCGGGCCAAAATCGCTCATCAAGCCACCGAGCGCCGGCCCAAGAATGAACCCGATGCCAAAGGCGGCTCCGATCAAGCCGAAGGCCGCTGCGCGCTTTTCTGGCGCCGTGATGTCGGCGATATAGGCCGACGCCACGGAGAAACTCGCCGCCGTGATGCCGGAAATGACGCGGCCCACGAACAGCAGCCAGAGCGTGGGGGCGAGCGCCATCAGGATGTAGTCGAGGCCGAGCCCGAGATTTGACAGCAGTACCACCGGCCGACGCCCGTAGCGGTCCGACAGCGCGCCGAGCACGGGCATGAAAATGAACTGCATCAACGCCCAGGTGGTGCCGAACAGCCCATAGACCAGGGCGCCTTGCGCCGCGTCGCCGCCAAGGAACGACGTCACCAAGCTTGGCAGCACCGGAATGATGGCGCCCAGCGCCAGCATATCCAGCGCAATGGTGATGAGGATGAAAATCACAGCGGCTTGGCGCGGCCCGGTCGGCGCACTGACGGCTGGTTGGTCCAAGGGCTGCGCCTTTCGGGATGCTGGGATCGGGTGATGGCCCCTTATGGCGCACAGAACTGCGGTTCGCACCCGAAACCGTTCGCTTGGGTGGTGGAGGCGATACGGCGCCACGCCTGCGCTGACGTTCTGCCTGATCAGAAACGCAAACCCGACGTCGGCTGCGCGTCACACCGGCTTGTTGAACACGGCGCTCAGTTTGTTGCCGGCGGGATCGCGGACATAACAGGCATACCATGTGGACGTGTCGTCGCCGCGGATGCCGGGTTTGCCCTCATCGTAGCCGCCGTTGGCCATGGCCGCGACATAAAACGCGTCCACACCAGCCCGGTCCGGCGCGGTCAATGCGAGCATGACGCCATTGCCGAAAGTTGCCGGCAGCTTGTTCTGCGGCTTGAGCACCCACAAAACCGTCTCACCGCCCTTGGGGCCAAACCCGAGCTCGTTCTCATCCGACTTCAGCCGCTCCCAGCCGACAGTCTTGAGAACCGGATCGTAAAACGTGCCACTGGCCGCAAGGTCGTGCGCGCCAAGCGTGAGATAGAAAAACATCGGGGTCTCCATAAGATCTGCTGTGCCGGCTAATTGATCGACGCTAGAGCATTTCTCTCGCGAACCGAATCACAAATGTCATCCTTTGAAATGGTCGCAAAATGCGCCAACCGATCCCGACTTTGGCGAACCAAAATGACAAAGGGCCCGGATCATAGATCCGAGCCCCGGTTGTCGTCGGTTCGGGGCGTGCGACTACATATGCGAAAGCACGGCCAGCAGCAGCAAGGCCACGATGTTCGTGATCTTGATCATCGGGTTGACAGCGGGGCCGGCGGTGTCCTTGTAGGGATCGCCGACGGTGTCGCCGGTCACGGCTGCCTTATGGGCTTCCGAGCCTTTGCCGCCGAAGTGGCCATCCTCGATGTACTTTTTGGCGTTGTCCCAGGCGCCGCCGCCCGCCGTCATGGAGATGGCGACGAACAGACCGTTGACGATCACGCCGAGCAGCATGGCGCCGAGCGCGGCAAACGCCTCGCCCGAGCCGGCGATCCAGCGCACCACGAAGAAGCAGACCAGCGGCGACAACACCGGCAGCATCGACGGGATGATCATCTCGCGGATGGCGGCCTTGGTCAGGATGTCGACGGCGCGGCCGTAATCGGGCCGGTCCTTGCCGGTCATGATGCCGGGCTTCTCCTTGAACTGGCGGCGCACCTCTTCAACGATGGCGCCGGCAGCGCGTCCCACGGCCGTCATGGCCATGCCGCCGAACAGGTAGGGCAGCAAGCCGCCGAACAGCAGGCCAACCACGACGTAGGGGTTGGAGAGCGAGAAATCCACGGTGAGGCCGTGAAAGAAGGTCCCGGGCGCCGCCTTGGCGATGAAGAACTTCAAGTCCTGATTGTAGGCGGCGAACAACACCAGCGCGCCGAGGCCGGCCGAGCCGATGGCGTAGCCCTTGGTGACGGCCTTGGTGGTGTTGCCGACGGCGTCGAGCGCGTCGGTGGTTTTGCGCGTTTCCTTCGGCAGGCCGGCCATTTCGGCGATGCCGCCGGCGTTGTCCGTGACCGGGCCAAAAGCGTCGAGCGCGACCACCATGCCGGCCAGCGCAAGCATGGTCGTGACCGAGATGGCGATGCCGAACAGGCCCGCCAGTTTGTAGGTGACGATGATGCCGGCGATGATCGCCAGCGCCGGGAGCGCAGTCGCCTCGAGCGAGACGGCCAAGCCCTGGATGACGTTGGTGCCGTGGCCGGTGCGCGAAGCCTCGGCGATGGATTTCACAGGACGGTAGCCCGTGCCCGTATAGTACTCGGTGACGACGATGATCAGCGTCGTGACGCAGAGGCCGGCGAGGCCGCACAGGAACAGGTCCATGCCGGTGAACGCCAGCGTCGTTCCCGCCGGATGCAGCACGGTCGACAGGCCGATCATGCGGTCGGTCAGGAAATAGATCGCGACCAACGAGATGAGGCCGGTGACGATGAAGCCCCGATACAGAGCCCCCATGATCGAGTTGTTGGCGCCCAAACGCACCGCGAAGGTGCCGATGATCGAGGCCGGGATGCAGACCGCGCCGATCGCCATCGGATACATCATCATGACGCCAATGCTGGTCTGGCCGGCGAAGTAGATCGAGGCCAGCACCATGGTCGCGACCAGCGTTACCGCATAGGTCTCGAACAGGTCGGCCGCCATGCCGGCGCAGTCGCCGACGTTGTCGCCGACGTTATCGGCGATGGTGGCCGGGTTGCGCGGATCGTCCTCGGGAATGCCGGCTTCAACCTTGCCGACCAGATCACCGCCGACGTCAGCGCCCTTGGTGAAAATGCCGCCGCCGAGACGGGCGAAAATCGAGATCAGCGAGGCGCCGAAACCGAGCGAGACCAGCGCGTCGACGACCGTGCGCGAGGTAGGATCGAGGCCCATCATCTGGGTCAGGATGTAGAAGTAAATGGCGACCCCCAGCAGGGCCAGGCCGGCCACCAGCATGCCGGTGATGGCGCCCGACTTGAAGGCGGTCGCCAAGCCGTCAGCGAGGCTGACGCTGGAGGCCTGCGCGGTGCGCACGTTGGCGCGCACCGACACCCACATGCCGACAAAACCGGCGATGCCGGAGAGAACGGCGCCGAGCGCAAAACCAATGGCTTCGGGCCAGCCGAGGAACACTGCGACCAGCGCGAAAATGGCGAGGCCCGCGACGCTGATGGTGGTGTACTGACGCGACAGGTAGGCTTGGGCGCCTTCCTGAATGGCGCCAGCGATTTCCTGCATCTTGGCGCTGCCCTGCGGCAAGGCGAGCAGGCTCTGGGTGGCCCAGGCTCCGTAAACGAGGGCAAGCGCCCCCAAGGCCATGATGGCCCACATGGTATGCATGTCAGTTATTCCCCGTGCTGGCGCGCCCTGTTGCGGACGCGTTCGTTACTCTGGTGTTTGAAGGATGACGCGGCCGGCGGGCTGGACGCCCGCCGAACCAAGGAAATTTGGTGCCGGACCATGCCAAAGTTGCCCCGGAGAGGCAATGTCATCCGGACTGGGATTGGCGGCGAGACCGTGGGCGATGTGTCGCGGGTGGGGTGGGGACATGATGTTCAGCTTCGGCCTGCACTGAAGCGTCAGGCAGGTCACAGGCCGAGAGCCGAAGATGAACATCGTGTCCCCGGTCTATTGGCGGGCGTTCGCAAGACCGGGGACACGAAGCTCATCTTCGTTTGGGCCCCGTACCGCTATCGGCTTCGGCGCGGCGAAGATGATCATCATGTCCCCCATCACCAGGCCCCCGTATTTCCCATCGATTTCCACGGCTCGGCCAAGGGCAGCGCGCCGCCCTTCTGGAGGATCTCGATGGAGATATTGTCGGGCGAGCGGACAAACGCCATGTGCCCATCGCGCGGCGGGCGGTTGATGGTGACGCCCTCTTTCTGCAGCCGCTTGCAGGTCTCGTAGATATTGTCGACCTCATAGGCCAGATGGCCGAAGCTGCGACCGCCGGTATAGACCTCCGGATCCCAGTTGTAGGTTAGCTCCAGCAGCTTTGACTTATCCTTCTTGCTGGCTTCGACATCCTCGGGCCCCGCCAGGAACACCAGCGTGAAGCGGCCCTTGTCATTGGTGATGCGGTGCGTCTCGACCATGCCGAATTTCCGGCAATAGAAGTCGAGCGAAGCGTCCAGGTTGGTGACGCGCACCATAGTGTGCAGATAGCGCATGGGTCGGCACTCCGGTTTGGGGGCGAACAGGCCGATCCGGGATAGCAGCGCGATTCGCCTCTGGCAACGGGCCGCGATTCGCGCTTTCGCGTCGGCCCGGCCCTGCCAATGTTGCAATTGCGTCACAATCCGGGGCGTCGCTTTGCCACCTTTGGGAGGCCTGCCGGGTGCGTCCGAACCACCGTGCACGCAACAAATAAAACCCAGTCTTTCCAAGCCTTTTCGGGCGTTTAAGGGTCTTTGCTCAGGGCGATTTGGACAGCTCGGGAATAAGTTCCAAAGGCACATGTGGAGAATTGCGCCACCTTCGAAACAAACTGCTGGCGAGCCAAGGCCACGATGGTATCTTTGGGACATAAACAACTGAGTCGCTGGTTTGTGGATGAGGGCAGAGTTCCACAAGATCAAGCGACGCGAACGGCACAGTACACTCTTGTATGCGGGGACCAGCATAATGCCAACGAAAGCAACTCCTGACCTGAACAGTCTTGTCGGTGTCGACAGAACTGTCGTCGGGGACGAAATTCCGGTCGATTTCATCGAAGTTGCTGGAATGATCAAGTGGTTCGATCCTTCGAAAGGATACGGCTTCATCATTCCGGACGGCGGCGGCGAAGACGTGCTCTTGCATGTCACATGCCTCCGTGCAGGCGGGTTCCAGTCGGCCTACGAGGGGGCTCGTGTGGTCGCTCAGGTTCTGCGCCGGCCCAAGGGCCTGCAGGCCTTTCGTATTCTCGACATGGATGAGTCGACGGCGGTTCATCCTAGCCAGCTGCCGCAGCGCACGCACGTTCAGGTTGAGCCTGAGAGTGAGTGGGAGCGGGCCATGGTCAAGTGGTTCAACCGCATCCGCGGCTTCGGCTTCCTGACGCGCGGCGACGGCACGCCTGATATTTTCGTGCACATGGAGACGCTGCGGCGTTTTGGCTTTACAGAGCTGCGTCCGGGACAGTACGTCATGGTGCGCTTTGGCGGTGGGTCCAAGGGTAGCATGGCAGCCGAGTTGAAGCCCGATGGCGCACAGCCGCGCAATATGCAGCAGAACTGACGACGCGGAGGTTTTCCCGTGTCTTACGTGACTTCGAGGGCCGCGCTTGCGGCCCTTTTCGTTGTGTGCACGATCGGCCTGGGCCTCGGGCTCTACGCCTATTTTTACGGCCCGGCGGCGAATGGCATGCGGCGCGAAACCATCACCCTGACGACCTCGGCCGGGCGAAAGACAATCTCAGCCGAGATTGCTCTCTCTCAGCCCGAGCAAGAACAGGGCCTGATGTTCCGCAAGCGCATGGGCGACGACGAAGGCATGCTGTTCGTCTACCGGCGGCCGCAGGACATCACGATGTGGATGCGGAACACATACCTCTCGCTCGACATGCTGTTCATCGGCGCCGATGGCCGCATCGCCCACATCGTTGAAGGGGCCGAGCCGCTGTCGGAGCGCATCATTTCGTCGGGCGGCAGGGCGCAGTCGGTGTTGGAACTGAAGGCCGGCACCGTACGCCGCCTCGGCCTGGCGACCGGCGACAGGGTTTCGGCGCCGTCGATGAACGTATCGGCGCCGTAGGGGCGAGACTTGTGTAGGACCGGGCTGTTGCCATTTTGCCAGCGCCAGCTTGACGGAAGCCTCTCGAACAGGCACACCATGACGTTCGCACCATCGGGGCATAGCTCAGCCTGGTAGAGCACTTGCTTTGGGAGCAAGGGGTCGCGAGTTCGAATCCCGCTGCCCCGACCATTTTACGCCTGACCTGGATCCTGCCATGACAGCCCGTATCTTCAAGCCTGCCCGCACAGCCATGCAGTCGGGTTCGGCTAACACCAAAGAGTGGGTGCTGGAGTTCGAGCCGGATAGCGCCCGCGTGGTCGATCCGCTCATGGGCTGGGTGTCGTCGGGCGATACAAATACGCAATGGAAGCTGGCGTTCGACACCAAGGACGAAGCCGTCGCCTACGCCACGCGCAACGGCCTGGCCTTCACGGTCAGTGAGCCTGCTCCGCACCGGCGTCTGAACAAGACGTACTCCGACAATTTCAAGTTCGGTCGCATTGGCATGTGGACGCATTAGGCAACGTCTAATGCGATTCTTTGTTGGCGCATGGCGACACGCGTTCCGCGCGCCGGCCGCCATGCGCGAAGCCTGCGGCGCTCGGTGAACTGAAATGCAATCCCTATCGTACCCCTTGACACCCGGCCAATTCAGGATCGGGATGGGGAGGTCGCTGTCCCACGCGATCCCAGGGGAGACATGCCATGTTGAGCTTGCTGCGCACTCTCATTGCCTTCGTCCTGCTTGCCGCTTTCGCTCCCGCGCCCAGCGCGCTCGCCGCCGACGCCAATGCGTCGGAGGTCCAGGGCGTGATCTCATCGCAGATCGACGCCTTCAAGCATGAGGACGGCGCCAAGGCGTTTTCCTACGCCGCACCTGAACTGCATTTGGTGTTTCCAAGCTCCGAAGTCTTCATGGGCATGGTCCGCCAGGGTTATCCTGCGGTTTACAGTGCGCAGCAATTCCAGTTCGGGCCGTTTGACGTCCAGGGCAATTTCTTCAAGCAGCAGGTCGAGATCACGGCCGCCGATGGCACGGCTTGGACGGCGCTGTACACGCTGTCGCGCCAGCCGGACGGATCGTTGAAGATCAACGGCTGCCAGTTGGTGAAACGGCCGGGCGTCGGTGCGTGAAACGGTGTCAGGACCTTGTTCTTCACAAGTGCCTGACACCCAGTTACTTGCCTGATCGGCAACCTGCAAATGACTGGGTGTCAGGCACTTACGGTTCGTAAGTTCCTGACACCGTCGCCCTCCCCCGCTATCGTCGCCCCGAACATGTGGGGGAGACGGGGTAGTATGGACGGGACGGCGGACGACACACCAGTGCACGGCACGCTGACGCCGTCGGCGCTCGCGGCCCGCGTGTCGGTATTCTACGGCGCGTCATTCCTGATCAGCGGCATCTACGCGCCGTTTTTCGGCATCTGGCTGGAGAGCCAGGGGCTCAGCCCCACACTGACCGGCGTCGTGCTCTCGCTGCCGATGTTCGCGCGCATGGTGGCCGGACCGCTGTTCACCTATTGGGCGGACAGTTCGGCGCGGCATCGGCTGGTGGTGCAGGCCCTGGTTGTATTGACCCTCATCGGATTTCTGGCCCCGCACCTCACCGGCCTGACCACCGGCCTGATCGCCATCGCCGTCCTCAACGCCATCGCCATGCCGTCGATCATCCCGATTGGCGAGAGCTTCGCCATCGCCGGTGTGCAGCGCTTCGGGCTCGACTACGGCCGCATGCGCATGTGGGGCTCGATCCTGTTCGTGGTCGCCAATCTGGTTGGCGGCGTGGTCCTCGCCCATTTCGGCGCGCCCTCGATCCTCTGGATGATGACCTTCGCCGCCCTGTTGACACTGGCCGTGACGCTGCTCTTGCCGGGCAACCTGGCGGGCGGCGAGCGGGCGCGCATGCAGTTCAGCGAGATCGGCGGATTGCTGCGCAAGCCGCGCTTCGTGCCGCTCTTGGGCGCCTGTGCGGCGGTGCAATGCTCGCACGGATTCTTCAACACATTTGCAACCCTGGCCTGGCGTGACCAGGGCCTATCGCCCGGCGTCATCGGCATGCTGTGGGCGACCGCCGTCGTGTCCGAAGTGGTGATGTTCGCGTTCGCGCGCCGGCCCCTGGCGCGGCTTGGCGGCTCTGGCCTGATCGTGCTCGGCGCCAGTGCGGCGTTGTTCCGCTGGATCGCCTATGGCTTTGGCCTGCCGCTGCCGCTGTTGTTCGCCTTTCAGGCCCTGCACGGCCTGACTTATGGCGCGACCCATATGGGGGCCATGCACGAGATGGCGCAGCAGATACCAATGAAACTCTCGGCCACCGCACAGGGCCTCTACGCGGCCACCACCGGCGGCATCATCACCGGCTTGATCGTGATCGCTTGCGGTCCGCTCTATGCCCATTTCGGTTCCGGCGCCTATTGGGCGATGGCCGTGATAGCGGCCTTAGGGCTGGTGCTGGCGATACGATTCCGCCGCATGGGGCGCTGACGGTCATCAGTTGGCAGCCGCCGCCGGCTGAAAAACAACCAACACGGATTGCTCTTGGGTCGCCGTCGGAGCGATGTGCAGCGTCAGCCCGCCGTCGGTGTCGGTGACAGCGATGTCTTTGCCGACTTGTCGCGCGAGAAGCAGCTGTTTTCGATCCCTGCCTAGCAATGTCACCATCGCGCCCTTGCCAACGCTGGCTGGCGTCTGAAAGCTGACGAGGTCCGGCGCAATGCGAAGGTTGGTCAAGCGGCCTTTCAGATTGGTCGTGAGAATCTTCCGCTTCCCAACGGACAGGCTGAGATCCCCTTTCTCGATAGTTACCATGGCCATGCCAACAGGCGTGCTTACTGGGCCAAGGGCTTGGTCTGGCCCGTCATTGCACAACGTCCAGCCGCTCCAGGCGCTGACGTCCATGACCTCCGCCACGGCCATGGCGGGCATCAACGCGCCCCAACTGTAGAACCCGTCCGTGTCCGGCTGGTCGAGCACCTCGCCGGTGTCGGCGTGGTAGTTTTCCGCGCACTGGCGGTCCTTGTCCCAGGCGCGGGAAAACACCGCCCAGCTTTTGGCGGCGAGCGCGCTGGCCTCGGCGTCAAACGCGTAACGCCGCAAGCCCTGCCAGACGGTCCAGTTCAGCGGTGGCCAGATGCGGCCGCGCCAATAGACATTGTCATGGAACGCCGGATCGGAGCGGGCGACCGAGGGCGGCCCCCAGGCGCCGCCAAAACTCTTAGGGTCCGACAGGTGTTGCAGCAGCTGCTTGGCCTGCTCGGATGTCGCCGCCCCGCACAGAAGCGGCCAGAAGCTGGTGGGCGTGACGCTGGTGACGAACGCCCCGTTCCAGCGCTTGTTCGCGAAGAGGCCGCGCGACTCGTCCCAGAATTCAGACGCGATGCGCGTTTTCAATTTGGCGGCTTCGGCGTCCAACGATGCGGCGATCTCGTCCTGCCCCAGCTCGCGCGCCATCCGGGTCAGCATCTCGGCATCCAGCGCCAGCATGCAGTTGAGGCCGACGTCCCACTGATCCAGGGTACCCGTTGCTTTGTCGACGCGCGCGCCATCGTGCATGGGCGAGTTGTCCATGCTGGATTCGTCGCGCGCACCGATGTTCGTGCCACGGTAGAGGCCGGTGCCGACAGCAGAGTTGCCGAATGAAACCAGGCCGGTTTTGTTGCCGTCGCGATGCGCCCACCACCATTGATGGTTGCGTAGCAGCGCGGGAAACGCGGCCGACAGCATCGGCCATGAGCGGTTGCGCAGAAAGCCAAGCCAGGTCAGGAACGACCCGATCGGCAACTGGTTGCGATCAACCCAGGCGTCTTTGGCCGTGAGCAGGCAGGGGAGGTTGCCTTGCGGTGTTTCGCCAGCCAGCCAGACCGCCTGGTTCTCGCGGCCCAACTCATCGTCGAGCATGCCGATTAGATACGCGGCATACTGCTGATCATTCAACCAGACGCCAAAACCGCCGAATTTCTCCTGGTTCCAGTTGCGCGAAATGCTGACGTAGGGGCGGCGGTTGATGCAGTCGAAGACTGTGTTCCAGCCCAAGACGTCGCGGATGGCGGAAAGCGCCTGCGCGGCGGGCGCCGGCACGGCCGGGGCGGTACTTTGCGGCGGCGCGGGCTGGCGCAACATCGCTGCCGCACGCTCCCGCGCGAGCTTGGCATCGTCGCGGATCGCTACGGCGAACGTGAACTCGGGCATTTCCTCGAGATGATAGCGCAGCGCCATCACCGTGCCCGTGGTCGCGCGCGAGGCCAGGTGCCAATATCCGTGTTGCTCGTACTCGGCCGCCAACCCGGCCAGACTGTCATGCGCGGTCACAAGCAGCGGCGCCTGCACGCCCCGAACCGCGACATGCCGATGCCCGAAGGCGGCGGCCAGCGTCTCCGTCTCCGGATCATACGTCCACGGCACATTGTCCTCGGACGAGAGCGCAATCACCATCCAGAACCGCAGGCCCCACTCGCCGAACTTGGTCGTCCGCCAACGGCCGATCAGATCGAATGGTCCGGCCTTGTCATAGGCAAAATCCAGTTCTGTCCCAGCGTGCGAAAATCCCATCCGGACTTGGGAGGCGTCAACCGAACGCGAGCCAAAACGCAGGCTTGGCCCCGGCGGGAAGAATGTCGCCTTCTTCGTGCTCGCCGCATAGGCCATCGGGGTCACGCGCAGCCCTAGCGGTAAAAACACCATCTCGGCGGGACGTTCCCCATCCCAGGTGTTCCATGCCCGTTCGGTGGGGATGGTGGCGTGCTTCAGAAGATCCGTCATTGCATAGTCCTACTGGGTGTCAGACACTTATGGCGCTGACGCCGCTGTTGCGTCTCAACGAAGATCCGTGGGGCGCCATAAGTGTCTGACACCTAGTCCCTTAGTCCGCCAGCGCCACGGTCTGTCCGGCCGCCCAGGCGAGCGTCACGGACGACCCGTTGGCAAGCAGTTTTCCGGAACTGTTCTGCACAAACGCCAGCATCGGCTCTGCTCCCGCAGCCGGGCAGGCCACGCGGTAGGTCACGCTGTTGCCACTGTAGACCGCCTGCAAAATCGTACCTTTCAGCCGGTTGACGAGATCGCCCGGCAGTTTTGCAGTATCGGCGACGACCGTCACTTTCTCGGGACGGACGGCAACCTTGCTGGCGCCGGGCGTCGCCGCCACGATCAGCGTACCGTCCGCCAACTGAACACCCATCCCCTTGGGCTTGCCTTCGAGGATGTTGGCATCGCCCAAGAACTTGGCGGCGAACCCATTGCACGGCTGTTCGTACACGTCCTGTGGTGCGCCCACCTGCACGATGCGGCCCTGATCGAGGATGGCGATGCGATCACTGAGCGTCAGCGCCTCTTCCTGGTCGTGCGTAACGAAGATGGTCGTGACGCCCATGGTGCGCTGGATCTGGCGCAGTTCCACCTGCATGTCCTGTCGCAGCCGCCGATCGAGCGCGCCCAGCGGCTCATCGAGCAGCAACACCTTAGGGCGTGTCACCAGGGCGCGCGCCAAAGCCACGCGCTGTTGCTGGCCACCGGACAATTGAGCCGGTTTCCGGGCCTCATAGCCGCTGAGTTGCACTAACTCCAGCATCTCGGCCACGCCCCGGTCCGCTTCGGCGCGCGATCCACCGCGCGCCAAGACGCCGAAGGCGATGTTGTCGCGCACCGTCATATGCGGGAACAGGGCGTAGTTCTGGAACACCATGCCGATATCGCGCTTGTTCACCGGCACGTCGTCGACGCGCGTGCCGTCGATATGGATGGTACCGGCGTCCGGAATGACAAAACCCGCAATAGCACGCAACAATGTTGTCTTGCCGCTGCCCGAAGGGCCGAGCAGGCAGAACATTTCTCCGTCCACGAAGGTTATCGAGACGTCATCGAGGGCGACGGTCGCCCCGTAGCGTTTGCTGACGTGCGAAACGTCCACCGTGGTCATCGCTGCTCGCCTCCGAACCGATAAAAGCGCGCAACGCCGAGGAACAGCGCACTGGAGATCAGTATGAGGATGGTCGCGATGGCGTTGATCTCCGGCGTAAACCCTTTGCGGATGGCGGTGTAGATTTCTACCGGTAGCGTCTGAAAACCAGGCGAGGCGAGAAAGTAGGAGATGACGAACTGATCGAGTGAGATGGCGAAGGCGAACAACGCCGCCGCGATGACGCCGGGGGCGATGAGCGGGAAGGTGACGCGACGGAACGTGTACCACGCATTGGCGCCGAGCGTGGCGGCGGCTTCCTCGAATTGCGTTCCGTGCCCCGCCAATCGCGCGCTGACGACAATGATGACATAGGGCAGCGACAACGCCACGTGGCCCAGCAGCAGCGAGTGCATGCCGCGCCCGAGCCCCGACCAGAACACCAGGACGAGCATGGACGTGCCCAGGATCAGCCACGGCACCGCCATCGGCGGCAGCAGCAAGCCGCGTAACAGCGCTTTACCCGGAAAATCGTTACGCGCCAGACCGAGCGCGGCCAGTGTGCCGAGAATGGTGGCGATAATGGTGTTGAGGATGGCCAGCCAGATGGAATTCGTGCTGGCACGGATCAATCGCTCGTTGTCCATCAGGGCGACGAACCATTTTCCGGTCCACACCATCGGCAGCTTGTAAAGCTCGCTGTCGTTGAACGCCATCAGGCACATGACGGCGACGGGCAGATAGAGGAACAGCAGCACCAAGCCGATGTAGCTGCGGGCGATAAAATTTAGTGGGCTGTTCATGTGGACCACGACCGACAGTTTGTAGGGGCGCCCCGTGGGTCGCCTTCGAGCCGCATATCGTGACGATAGAGGGCGACCCACGGGTCGCCCCTACGCCATCGCCTTCGTGCCACACCCATCATGCCGCTCCCAGCCGGCTGCGGGCGAGCGGGTAGGCGACCGCCAGGATGAGAAGCACAAGCGCCAGCAGGATGAACGACAGCGCCGATCCTAGCGGCCAGTTGAACACCGCGATGAACTGGTCCTCGATCACGGTGCCGATGGTGATGGACTGCTTTCCGCCCAGGATGCGCGGCTCCATGAACGATCCGACCACCGGCACGAAAATCAGCACGACGCCCGCCGCGATTCCCGGCAAAGACAGCGGCAGCACGATTTTCCAAAAGATCCGTACCCAGCTGGCGCCAAGGCTTCGCCCGGCTTCAATCACGCTCTGATCGATCGCCTGCAGCGACAGGTAACAGGTGAGTATCATGTAGGGCACGTAGGCGTGCACCAAGCCGATAACGATGGCGGGATAGGTATAGAGAATGCCCAGCGATCCCGCCCCCGGCGCCAGCGTGTGAAAGGCCTGATCCAAAAAACCGTCGCTGCGCAACAGCATGGTCCAGGAGAACGTGCGCACCAGCGCGTTGGTCCAGAACGGCAGGATGATCAGCAGGAACAGCGCCTCGCGCGCCCGTCCCGTGATCATCCGCGCGAGCACCCATGCCGCCGGAAACCCGATCAGCAGGCAGAAGGCCGTGACATAGGCGCCAAGCCACAGCGAGCGCCACATCAGCGTACGGTAGAACTCCTTGGCAAAGAAGTCGCCGTAGTTCTGCAGCGTCCATTCGGGAACGCGCGGGCCAAGCGGGGCAACGGTCAGGAAGCTGAAATAGAACAGGGCGACAAGGGGCAAGAAAACCGTCAGCAGCAGCCACAGATAGGCCGGGCCGATCAGGCCGAGCGCGGACAGGCCGCGGCGCTGCGTTGCGCTCAGGGCCGTCCTGCTCTCGCTGTCTGCCGCAACCAATGCCAAGCCAAGCCCCGTTCCCAAACGCGATTGTGGCCGCTATGACTGCATGATCGTGCGCATGGGCGCAAGCCGAAGGGTTACTGGGTGTCAGACACTTATGGCGCTACGACAGGCCTAGCCAAGTGGGAGGTGTGGTGCGCCATAAGTGTCTGACACCTAGTGCGCCGAGCCTCGCCGGATTACGCGTCTCGGCCGGCGCGCGCGTCGCCTTTGGGCCGGGCGAGCCGGTATCCCGCCTGCGCTCGCTCAGCGAATGGGGCGGATACCGGGTGAAATTCCCGGAAGCGGCGGGGCGGGCCGAGGCGGTGCTGCTCAACACCGGCGGGGGCGTCGCGGGCGGCGATGAGTTGCAGGTCGAAGTCAAACTTGACGCCGGCGTCGCACTCACCTTCACCACCCAATCGGCCGAGCGGATTTATCGCTCCAGCGGCGATGACTCCAAGATTGCTGTTCGTCTCAACCTGGGCGCCAAGGCCGATCTCGCCTATCTGCCGCAGGAGACCATCCTGTTTTCCAAGGCGCGGCTGCAGCGCTCGATCTCGGGTGAGATCGCCGAGGATGCCACACTGCTGCTCGCCGAGATGGTCGGGTTCGGCCGCACGGCCATGGGGGAAACGGTTGTCGAAGGCGCGTTCGCTGATAGCTGGCGCATCCGGCGCGGCGGACGGCTAATCTATGCCGACGAGGTCAAGCTGGACGGCCCGATCCACGAGCTGTTGCAACGCCCAGCCCTTGGGCACGCTGCTCTATCGGTTAGCACAATTTTGTATGTCGCGCCAGACGCACCCGACCGCCGCGAGGAAATCCGCGCCATACTGACGGATTGCGGTTGCCGCGCCGCCGCCTCGACCTGGAACGGTTTTTTGTGCGTGCGCATGTTGGGCGATGCGACTGCCGTTCGGAAATGTGTGGCGAGAACCATCGCGGGGCTTTCGCGCCGGCCGCTCCCGCGCGTATGGTGCTGACCACACCCATCGCGCCCGGCGGCCGGCTCCCGGTTACGGGAGTCGCCCGGCGCAAGCAAAGAGTCGCCCGCAATGAACCTCACCCCCCGCGAAAAAGACAAGCTGCTAATCGCCATGGCCGCCAACGTTGCGCGCCGCCGGCTGGAGCGCGGCGTAAAACTGAACCACCCGGAGGCGATTGCGCTGATCACGGATTATGTCGTCGAGGGCGCGCGCGACGGCCGCTCGGTGTCGGAGCTGATGCGGGACGGCGCGACGGTGGTGACGCGCGCGCAGGTCATGCCGGGCATCGCCGAGATGATCCACGACGTGCAGGTGGAAGCCACGTTTCCGGACGGAACCAAGCTGGTCACCGTACACGAACCCATTCGCTGAAAGGTGCCAAGATGATCCCCGGTGAACTCTTCCCGGCCAAAGGCGAGATCGAACTCAACGCCGGCCGCAAGTCCGTGACGCTGACCGTCGCCAACACCGGCGACCGGCCGATACAGGTCGGCAGCCACTATCATTTCTTCGAGACCAATCCGGCGTTGTCCTTCGAGCGCGACAAAGCCAAGGGTCATCGTCTCGATATTGCGGCGGGTACGGCGGTTCGCTTCGAGCCGGGGCAGACGCGCGAGGTGCGGCTGATACCGGTCGCGGGCAAGCGGACGATTTATGGCTTCCGGCAAGAAATCATGGGGAAACTCAAATGAGCGAACAGCACGTCAAGGGCCGCTGCCAATGCGGCGCTGTCACCTTCGAGGCCGACGTCGATCTCGACAAGACCCTCACCTGCAATTGCTCACGCTGCCAGCGCTTGGGGTCGGTACTGACCTTTGTCATGCGCGACAAGCTCGACGTTAAGTCGGGGTTGGACAAACTGACTGAGTACACCTTCAACAAGCACGTCATCAAACACCAGTTCTGCAAGGTGTGCGGCATCGAGCCGTTCGCCTGGGCTACCCGCCCGGACAGCAAACCTGGCGCTGCGGTGAATGTGAACTGCCTTGATGGCGTCGATCCGCGCGTGCTGAAATCGCATCATTACGACGGCAAGAGCATCTGAACCAATGTCAGTGCACCCGGCCCACACCATCCCATTCGACG